>JBGTDB010000304.1:0-5494 GCA_041748515.1 Phycisphaerae bacterium | reverse complement strand
GAAGACCCATCGGCCAGTTTCTTGCGGCATTTCTGCTGATCGCCGCGGTCATCACCTGGCCGGCAGTCACCCTTCTTATATTCTCCCTCGGCTACGGCTTCAGCGGCCCCGTCCAATATGGATTCCGCAGATGGCGAGAATTCCGCCGCCGGACCGTTTCTGAAGGCAATTCAAACTCCGTCCGAAGCCACGATCGAGACAGCTCCGCCGCGGGATAGACCGAATTACTGCCATCGAACCAACCGCAACACGTTGACGGCTACTCCGTTGGGCGTACGCTCGGACTCGTTGATTGAGATTTCGCCCATGACAACATCGCAGCCAATTCGACGAATCGGACTACTGACCGGCGGTGGAGACTGTCCGGGCCTCAACGCCATCATTCGGGCTGTGACCAAATCCGCGATCTGCCGCCACGGACTGGAAGTCTGCGGCATCGCCGACGGATTCCTGGGCCTGATCGAAGACCGCATTCGTCCGCTTCGCTACGACGACGTTTCCGGCATACTCGACCGGGGCGGGACCATTCTCGGAGCGTCCAACAAGTCCAACCCATCGCACTTCTGCGTTGAAACGGACTCGCAAGGCAATCCGATCTTCGCGGATGTCACCGATCGAGTCTTGGCGACCATCGAACGACACAAGATGGACGCCCTGATCTGCGTGGGCGGCGACGGAACCATGTCGGCGGCCTTCAGATTGTGTGATCTCGGCGTACGAATCGTCGGCGCGCCGAAGACCATCGACAACGACGTGGCCCGCACCGACACCACGTTCGGCTTTGACACCGCGGTGATGATCGCTTCCGACGCGATCGACCGGATTCGTACGACCGGCGCCAGCCATCACCGCATCATGCTTGTCGAAACGATGGGGCGATACGCGGGCTGGATCGCCTTATTCGCCGGCGCGGCCACCGGTTCGGACGTCGTCCTGATCCCCGAGATCGAATACGATTTGCAGACAGTCTGCGATGTGTGCATCGGCAGATCGCGAACGCATAGAGCGTTTACGCTGATTACGGTCGCCGAAGGGGCCAGGCCGGTCGGCGGCGAGTTCACCGTCGATCGCGTCGTCCTCGAATCGCCCGAATCGATCCGATTGGGCGGCGTGGCCGAAGTGCTTGCGAAACAAATCGCCGATCAAACCCACCTGGAAACCAGAGCCACAATCCTCGGCCACGTTCAACGTGGCGGCAAACCGACCGCGCTCGACCGGGTACTGGCGACGAAATTCGGGCACGCGGCCGTCAAAATGGTGATGCGCGGAGAATTCGGCCAAATGGCCGCGATTCAGGCCGGAAACATCGTCAGCGTACCGATTGCCGACGTGGCCGATCGGCAGAAGCTGGTTCCAATTGACCATCCGCTGATCGACGCTTGCCGCGCAACCGGCACGAGCTTCGGTCGGACGTGACGATCCTTTCTCATTCCCTTCGGGCGTTGTTTCCCCTATCCGCATCACGTCATACAATCAGGCCATATTCCGGAAGCCTTCATGAACTCCATGCGTGTACGATTCGCACCTTCGCCCACTGGCTACCTGCACATTGGCAGTGCGCGCACCGTGCTGTTCAACTGGCTGCTTGCCAGAAAACATGGCGGGCGCTTTATCCTCCGCATTGAAGACACCGATCGATCCCGCCACGTCGAAGACTCGGTGCAGAAAATTCTCGACGACCTGCGCTGGCTGGGGATGCAATGGGACGAAGGGCCGGAAGTTGGCGGCAATTGCGGCCCCTACTTTCAGAGCCAACGGCTGGATATCTACAACCGGTACGTCGATCAGCTTCTTCACTCAGGCCATGCCTATTACGCTTTTGAGACGCCGGAAGAACTTGAGGCCATGCGTGCCCGGGCCAAGGCCGAGGGCCGCACGGCCGCCTACATTCGGCCCGACCCCCTTCCCACAATCGAACAAGGCCAAGCCGCACGGGCCGCGGGGATGGCGGTCGTCGTGCGCCTGGCCACGCCCGCGTTGGACATCACCGTCGAGGACGACATTCTGGGGGCGGTGACCCTGGCCGCCGGGCAGGTCGAGGATTTTGTCATTCAAAAGAGCGACGGCTGGCCGACTTATCACTTCGCCTGCGTAGTAGATGACGAACTGATGAATATCACGCATGTGCTCCGCGGTCAGGAGCACCTGATGAACACGCCCAAGCATATGGCCCTTCAGCGGGCCCTAGGATTTTCCACGCCGCGCTACGCCCACCTTCCGGTCATCTTCAACATGGACGGCTCGAAGATGAGCAAGCGCGACAAGGAGAAGGCCCTGAAAAAGGGCGAACCCCCTCCCGAAATCGATGTGCATGATTTCCGCGTCGCGGGCTACCTGCCCGAGGCCGTGCTGAACTTCATCGCCCTGTTGGGCTGGTCGCCGGGGGATGATCGAGAGTTTTTCGACTTGGGCGAAATGACACAGGCCTTTTCAATTGGGCGCGTGGGAAAGACGAATGCGAAGTTCGATCGCGAGAAACTGCTGTCCTTCAACACGACCTGGGCCACGCGCGTCGCGTCTGACCGGTTGCTGGCGGCGTTCAAGGACTACCTCGCCGTCAATGTCGCGAACCAATCGACCATCGCACCGATCATGCTCGCTCAGCCGGACAGCATACTTCGCGAGGTCCTCCGCATCTGCGCCGGCTTCCGCACTCTCGCCGATATCGTTACGAAGGCCGGGTTCATTTTCCTCCCCGACGAATCCATTGAGTACGCCCCAGAAGCAGTGAAGAAGGTGCTGGCCAAGAACGACAACGCTGGATTCAAGATGCTGGAAGACTTGCTGCCAAAGCTGGAAGCCTTGCCCGAATGGTCGGCCGCCCCGATCGACGCCCTGCTCGCGACCGTTTGCGAAGAGAAGCAATTGAGGATGGGCGCTGTCGCCCAACCCCTGCGCGTCGCCGTTTCCGGAACCACCATCAGCCCGGCCATCGGCGAAACGCTCGCCCTCCTGGGACGAGAGCCGTCGGTTATTCGGATTCGCCAATCGCTTCGTTTGCGCTGACTGATCGATTCGCCTTCGGCACCCTGGAAAAATCGGGCGAAGGCAGGGCAACTGTCACCCACGTTGGGTCGGGAATCGCAGACTGTTTTGCCTAGCGTCCGTACAGACGAAGGCGCGGACCTTCGTCGGTTTCCTTGATGCCCAGAATCTTGTTCTTCAGCAGATCCGAGGATTCTTCATCGATCACAAGAACGTTGTGTCCCTTGTGCGCAAAAGCGGTGTCTGTCTTGGTGGCCTTGTCAGGTCGGACGGCCCAGCCGCCCCGCTCGTCATCTCGGACGAAGCGCAAGGCCATACCGGGTTCCTTCTTTTCGAGCTTGCTGGCCAGGCGAGCGCCGGCCTCTTCCGTTACGGTGAACATTGGACAGACTCCCTACGAAATCATCGCGCGCGGCAGCGTGAACCATGCACACCGTTGTCAAACCGCTCGTGATCACGAAGCGCCCGATGTTGAGTTGTCAGAATCGGGCGAATTGGAGATGTCGGTGCCGAGGTGGGCAGGAGCGCAAATCGGCAGGGACACATCCACGAACAACCATTATAGCGCAATACGCGGCAAATGGCAAGTCGCCATCCGCCGCTATACCGACTTCGCGCGCAAGGCGCGGCGGCGATCCTGTTCGGTCAGGAGGCGTTTTCGGAGTCGAATCGCGTCGGGAGTGCATTCGACGAGTTCATCATCTTCGATGAATTCAAGGGCCAGCTCGAGTGAGAGTTCTCGCGGGGGTTTGAGCACGACGGTCTTGTCCGCCCCGGCGGCCCGCATGTTGGTCATTTTCTTGGCCCGGCAGCAGTTCACTTCGAGATCGTTATCGCGGTTGTGCTCGCCGACGATTTGCCCGGCATAGACCTGCTCTCCGGGTTTGACAAAGGAAACGCCCCGATCGGCCAGCCCTTCAAGAGCATGGGCCGTGACCTGTCCGCCCTCGTTGGCGATCAGCACGCCGTTGCCGCGGCCGGGAATCGCCCCGCGGAGGAACTCGTATTCGTAAAAGCTGTGATGAATGATGGCCATGCCGTTGGTCGCATTGAGAATGCGGTTGCGCAGTCCGATCAGCCCCCGGGCGGGGATGGTGAATTCGAGGTGGGAGCCCTCGCCTCGCGTCTCCATGTTCGTGCAGATGCCCCGACGGCCGCCCATCAGCTCCATAACCGCTCCGACGTGCTGAGCCGGCACATCCACATAGCACAATTCGATCGGCTCGGTCTTGCGGCCGGATAGCTCGCGGTAGATGACCTTGGGCTTTCCGACGGCCATCTCGAACCCTTCCCGCCGCATGTTTTCGATAAGCACGGAAAGATGAAGCATCCCGCGGCCCGAAACGAAGAATTCCTCCGGCGTAAGTCCGGGCTCGACACGCAACGCGACGTTGCGCTGCAACTCCTTGTCCAGCCGGTCGCGCAGGTGGCGGCTGGTGACGTACTTCCCCGAGCGCCCGACGAACGGCGAGTCGTTGATGCGAAAGGTCATGTGCAGCGTCGGCTCGTCCACGCGAATCAACGGCAGCGGCATGGGCCGTTCCGGGTCGGCAAGGGTGTTGCCGATGTCGACAGATTCAATCCCGACTACAGCGCAAACGTCGCCGGCGACTACCTCGTCAACCTTTCGCCGACCCAATCCGTCGAACACGAACAGTTCGCCAACCTGCTCTTTCGCCTGAGTTCCGTCGCGATGGATAACCGTAATGTTGGCCCCTGAACGCAGCGTCCCGGCGAAAACGCGCCCAATGCCGATCCGACCGACGTAGTCGCTATAGTCCAGCGTCGTGATCAGCATCTGCAACGGGGCGGTCGCGTCGCATTTCGGCGCGGGCACGTGGGCGAGGATGGTCTCGAAAAGGGCGAAGATGTTGTCCGACTTTTTGTCCGGGTCGAGAGTGGCGTAACCCTGGGTGGCCGAGGCATAGACCGTGGGGAATTCGAGCGCCTCGTCATCGGCGTGCAGTTCGATGAACAAATCAAGAATCTCATCGAGCACGTCCATCGGGCGCGCATCGGGCCGGTCAATCTTGTTGATCACAACCACCGGCCGCAGCCCGGCCTCGAAAGCCTTGCGCAGGACGAATCGCGTCTGGGGCATGGGCCCTTCGAAAGCATCCACCAGAAGCAACGCCCCGTCGGCCATCATCAGCACCCGCTCGACCTCGCCCCCGAAGTCGGCGTGGCCGGGCGTGTCCACCAGGTTGATTTTGGTGTTCTTGTAGTTGATGGCGATGTTCTTGGAGAGAATGGTGATGCCGCGTTCCTTCTCGAGGTCGTTCGAATCGAGAATGCGATCGCCCTTCAGTTGAGCCTCGCGGAACTGGCCGCACTGGCGCAACATCTGATCGACCAGCGTTGTCTTGCCGTGGTCCACGTGGGCGATAATGGCTACGTTACGAATGTCGATGCCGCTCACAAACACTGTTCCTTAGACTATGGGGGTCCTCTAAGTCGCGCTGAAACCGCCGGCGGGAGGCCGGCACCGCACCTAAATGGTGCCCAAGCG
>JBGTDB010000303.1:0-6976 GCA_041748515.1 Phycisphaerae bacterium | reverse complement strand
TCGGTATCGTTCGCGGAGGCCGGTCTTGTTAGCGCGAAACCACTCGCGAGTCTTGATGCGGAGTTGCTCGACGAGTTCGTCGTCGGAAAGTGGATTCAGCTCCTCAAACCAAGGGAAGGAATCGGAAAACCCGTTCCAAATTCGGCAGAAAACAAAGTAGCCAGTCATTGCACCACCCACATGCCCGAGGCGCGCTTCCCGACGTGCGCGGATTGTGCAAAGCGCCCACCGGGAAGCGAACAAGCAGGTCTTCACCTGCGCCCGAGTTTTTGTCCAGATTACCCCACCTTGGCCACGATATCCCGCACTCGCCCGCGGTCTATTTCCGCGTACAGCTCGGTCACGATCGCCGATCGGTGCCCCAGCAGGATGCGCGCGGCCTCGACCCCGTACTCCTTGCGAATCCGCGTCGCATAATTGTGCCGAAGCTGATGCGGATGCCAAGAATGGGCTTTCCGCCAGGTTCCCGCCTTCCCCGCATCCGTGGCAATCTCGTCCGGCACCGGGAACGCCTTTTCGCAAGCCCGCGCGATGGCGCGGCGGTAGGAATCGGTCGTGTACCGGATGCCGGGCTTGAGCTTCGGATTCCGCCTTGACCGGTCCCGCTGGCTGGGCTGGACCCTCGATTTGCGGCGCTTGCGCTTCTCGACTCTCTGATCCTCCACCGCGTCGGCCGGCGAGAAAAGGAACGCTTGCAGATTCTGCTTGAGGAACGGCTCGATGATCTTCTGGGCCTTCGGACCAATCTCGATCACCCGTGAGTGCCCGTGATGCTCGGTCTTATGCGAGGAAGGCGTGTAAAGCCAAAGCTCGCCCGTCATTTCCAGATCGCAGCCGCGCATGATCAGCACTTCGCCCGACCGCATCCCGGTCAGGCGCTGGAGCTCGATAATCGCCCACACCTGCTTCGAGACGTATGGTTTGAGGGCGTCTACGTACTTATCCGGCACCGGACGCACCGGCTCCGTCTCGGCAGCCTCGCACCGGCCGCGCTTCAGCCCAGGCACCGCGAGTAGGCCGTGGTAAACCGACGGCGGAACAAACTCATGCTCGACCGCCCATTTGAAGATGCGACGCACACGGCCCGTTGCCTGATTCACGACATGGCGACATAGCCCATGATCGACCAGAGCCTGCCGCACGGCCTTCATGCGTTGCGGGCCGAACTCGGCAGCTGGGGTGCGCCCATAGAGTTTCTTGAGGGGACGAATCGCCTGTGCGATTCCGTGGATTTCGCTCGTAGGCCGTCCATCCTTGCGATAATACTCGTTCGCGAACCGCAGATAGGGCGCAAGGACTTCGCTGACTGTGATGCCAGCGAGGACAGGACCAACATGTGCGCGGCGATTGGCGAGCCACTCGCTGATGGTCCTTTCATAAGCTGCATGGCTCTGCTCTGTGCCGTGCTTCCCGAGGTAGTGATCTCTGCCGTTCAACGTGACGACCGCTTGGCCCGTAGGCTTGTGCAGTCGGTACGACGGTGTCCGTGGTTTTCGAGTGGGCATTCGCGGCACCTCCGAAGCCAAATCCGGTAGACTACCGGGTTAACATTGGCTTCCAAGCCGCGCTGCCCGACGCAGGCAGGTACGCTAAATTCAGCGTTCAGCGTGATATACGTCTAATCGGGGCGACAGGATTCGAACCTGCGACTTCTTGACCCCCAGTCAAGCGCGCTAACCAGACTGCGCTACGCCCCGTCACCGAGGCCGTGTGGCTTCGGCACGATCAATAGAACTCGCATTGTAGCCGGCCGGTTCGGAAAAGAAACCGCCGGCTCGGCCCGTTCGAGTCAGGCCTCGTGGCGGAGTTCGGCCAGGCGCTGCTCTATCAAGTCCCCCGTCAGCCGGGGGTCGGCCTTTCCCGCGGATAATTTCATCACCTGTCCCCGAAGAAAACCCGCGGCGGCCTTGGCCTTCTTGGGGCTCGCGAGGGCATCCTGAACGGCCTGGGCGTTTGCGGCGAAGGCCTGATCGACCCAGGCGCGGGTGGCGGCCTCGTCGCGGACCTGGATAAGGCCGAGTTGTTCAGCGATCGCTTGCGGTCCGTCGGCGGTTGCCATCATGGCTTCGGCGATCTGACCCGCGGCCGTGCGGCTGATAACGCCCTCTGCGGTTATCGCCGCCAACTCAGCCATCCGATCCGGTCCAACGCCAATTTCACTCACCGTTGTGTTGCGATGAGCGGCCAGCTTCATCCAGATGTTTACGAATTGCTTCCCGGCGAGCTCGGAACCCGCTTCGGTTGCGACCCGCTCGAACAGATCGGCCGTGGCCCGTTCGTCGATGATGTTTTCGGCGTCATCGGGCGATACGCCGAACGTTCTGACAAACCGCCGGCGCCGGTCCACGGGAAGCTCGGGAAGTCCGGCACGGATTTGGTCCAGAGTCGCCGGACTAAACTCGATTGGCATCAGGTCGGGGTCGGGAAAATACCGATAATCGTGGGCGGCTTCCTTGCCGCGCTGAAACTCGGTCATGCCTCGTTCGGCGTTCCAACCGCGATTCTCGTTTGGGCGCTCACCGAAACAATACCCCGGGTCGCTCCGCCATTCGGCAATCTGACGTCGCTCCTCATATTCGACGGCCTGCCGAACGAAGCGGAAGCTGTTGATGTTCTTGACTTCGGCGATGGGCGTGCGAATTTCGCGCCCTTGAATCGAGATGGCCACATTGACATTGGGTTCAAAGCGCATCTGCCCCTTCTGCATGCCGGCCTCGGACACGCCGAGATGTCGAACGAGCCGTTGCAATTCGGTGCAGAATATCTGGGCTTCTTCCGGCGAGGCGATATCCGGCTCGGTGACGATTTCCAGGAGCGGCGTGCCGGCGCGATTCAGGTCCACGAGCGTGCCCGCGCCTGCATCATGTATGTTCTTTCCCGCGTCTTCCTCCAGGTGTGCCCGGTGAATTCGAATGCGCTTGACCTGTCCGCCCACTTCGATATCGAAATGCCCGTCCCGGGCTACCGGCAAATCGTCCTGGCTGATCTGATAGTTCTTCGGGAGGTCGGGATAGTAATAGCTCTGGCGATCCCATTTGGTGTGGGCGGCGATCTCGCAGTTAAGCGCCTGGCCAGTCAGGACGGCCAACTCCACGGCGCGTCGATTGATGACCGGCAGGGCTCCGGGGTGCCCCAGACACACCTCGCAGGTACAGGAGTTGGGCGGCGCGTCGAACCGAACCGGGCAACCACAGAACAGCTTCGTGCGCGTACGAAGCTGCACATGGATTTCCAGACCGACAATGGTTCGAGCCGATTCCACTGCTGATTCGTCGTGCATTATGCGATCTATCGAGGGGGCCGGCCTCCGCCCGTACGGGAGACGTTGACGGTGATGACATCGGGATCGGTTTGGACGCCGCCCGAGGACGTGCCCACGCAGCGGAAAACGAAGTCTCCGGTGGACGTCGGCGTGAACCGGACCACGCCCGCGGAAACGGTCGTGAGGGTCACGGGCGAGCCGTCGAGCTGATCGATGGTGAGCATCGTCGCCGGCGGGCCGCTCGTGCTGATGCACGTCAAGGTGAACTGCGTATCCGGAGGGCCCGAAGCTGGGCTAACGCTCACTTGAACGCCGGTGCCGACGGGCCCGATTTGAACCCGGCATTCCGCCGTAGCTAGAAACAAGCCGTCGCTGGCGCTGAGGCGAATGACGGCCTGGCCGTTCTGTGCGGCCATGAAGGTCGTGTTGGGGCTTTCCGCGGAGCCGAAAGTCCCAGCCGGGGTCGGATCGACCGTCCAGGCATAAGTCGCGATTTCACCGGGATTTTGCTGATTGGCCCGCAATTGCACGGATTCTCCGACCTCCAGCGCATCGGGACAATTCGGGGCAACGGTGATGCGAATGCACCCGATCGGGCAAAAGAACGCCGCTGAAATCATGAAAACGCCGATTCGCTTCATATTCGGACAGTTTAGCCTCAACGGTATCTCTCGGGAAAGGGCGGCCGAATTCCGAATTTTTGTTGTAAATCCGATCCAGTCCAAGTACTCTGCTATTACTCTCTGGAGGGGGGAGTCAAATGTGGGCCAAGTGTCAAACCTGTTCGCGATTCTCAATTTTCGTTGCATTAGTCTGCATCGGACTTTCTACCGCTTCGCTTCACGGGGCAGAGGCTGAACTTTGCCTGAACGTCGAAGAAGGCTGCGAGATTCCCGGCAGCTACATCCGTATGTCAGTTCGAACGCGTTCCGACGGGATTGCCATAGTCGGAGCGCAGTTTTCCGTTGCCTATGACCCGCAAGCCCTGCAATTCGTTCAGATTTCTCCGGGAGCCGCGTGTGACCAGGCATCGCCGTACTCATTCGAAATATTTCGTGACGTCAATCAGAGTTCAGGAACGATCTTCTACGGATCGGGCATCCAACTTGGCGCGGCCATCGAACCGACGGAGGGGTGGGTAGCGCTGGCGTGCGTCACGTTTCTGGCCCGCCGCATCGGTGAGTCCAACGTATGCATTTCCCACGACGATCACCCGCGCTGGACGCGATTGGTCGACGAAACCGGCCAGGGCGTTGATCTTCTGATACCGGAATCGTGTGCGAACGGTGCGATGCCACCGGCTCTTGCCTGCGCGGAAGTTGCCGTGACGGATAACTGTACCTGCACACCAGAGGCGGATGAATGCGAGTCGCTTGACACCGAATGTCGGACCGGCGTTTGCGACGAGGCCGTCGGTTTATGCACGATCGAACCCGCCAACGAGGGTGGGCCCTGCGACGATGAAAACCCATGCACGACGAACGACGCCTGTCAGGAAGGACGATGCGTCGGGACCGATTGTTCGAATCCCAGCGTGTGCCTGGTTCGTGACAACTGCCCTCAGCCCGGCGGCCTTGCCAGGATGGCCGTGCGCCTTGGCGAAGGGGAGCCGCTGATTTCCGGCGGGCAGTTTTCGTTTGAGTACGATCCGGCTGGGCTCGAGCTCGTTTCAATCGCACCGGGCAGCGCGTGCAGTCCCGACAGCCCGTTTTCGACGGAAGTTTCGCGAATGGTCGATTCCGTGAATGGAATCGTATTCTACGCCGTCGGGATCGGACTGGACGAGCAGCCGACTACAGGTCCGGCGGTAATCGCTTGCATAACGTTTCGGCTTCTAGACCTAAACCGATCCGAGACATGCATGTTCGAAGGCGTCAACCCGTTTCATCTGCGACTTGTGAATCACGCGGGGCAGGGCGTTGGCTTTTTCAACGCCGTCGACTGTCCGACGGAAAGACCATTCCCCTATACGTCATGCATTCATTACGACTTCTGCGAGATTCCGACGACCTCGACGTGGGGGCTGGTCGTTCTCGCCCTGCTACTGGCCGTTCTGGGCAAGGTGCACTTCGGAATGGAATGGAGTCGGAATTCAAAGCCGACGCAGGATTGATTCCAAATCTGAATTTCCGTGAAGCCCGCGTCCTATAGCGGGGCCACTTCGACAACGGCTCGATGCTCAAAGTCATGCCGCAGCACGGCACGGCCGGAGCTGAAAATAACGAGGCTGCGATCGTACATCGGAATGGCAAAGGCGCTCGGCATCACTTCCCTGCTGTTGGCATAGACCACAGTGATGCCTCCGCCGGTGACGCCGGGATGAGCCACTGTACACAAGACCGCATCTCCCGGATCCGTGTATGGCTCGCCGTCAAATTCGAAGCCCCCCTCGATCCAATGAACAGGGAACTCGACGGCGCTGAGAAACGCGGAAACGTAGCCGTCGCGGACCGCCTCTCCAAGGATCAGCACGCTACGTTCGGCCAAATGCTCGCCGCTCAGGCTGCCCACAGTCGCCGCCATTCTCTGTTGTGGTTCGAAGCTCGATTCAAATACGGATTGAATCTTGCGATAGGAGTCCGGCATGTCGCCCGTAGGGAGGACCGCGGTGAACGCTTGGCCGGACCGGGTTGCGGCGGTCGTGGGGAGAATTTGTTGCGGCGGAATCTTCCGGAAAACATGGTACTCGGGGTCGAGTTCGACTGAGGTCGGGATGCCTTCAACCGGAATTGAAACGGTTTCTCTTGAGCCGCGAAGGGCAACGATGACATCTTCCAAGCGATCCCCGAATGTGATCCGAATCGGGATCTGAAGATTAAACGCCGGGTCGCCCTGAGATAGCGTCAGGTGCAGGCGCTGTCCGGCCGAGTCGAATCGGGCTTCGTCGATGAGCAGTTGCGGGGCGCCGCCTCGCCGCACCCACTGGTCGAAAAATGGCGAAAGATCCCGGCCGCTTTCGGCCTCGAAAACGCTGCGGAGGTCTTCCCATGAGGCGAAATCGCCGACGAATTCAGCGGTCAGCCGCTGCATGGCCGACCAGAAAGCTTCGCGGCCGATGGTCCATTCGAGCATCTGGAACACCGCCGCCCCCTTGTCGTACCCGATCGATCGGCCACAGCCGTCTTCCCGGCCGAACGTCCCCAGCGGCTTGTCTTTTTCCGGCTCCAATCGGCTGAGGAAATGCGAATAATTCCGGCGCTTTCGCCGGGCCTCGTCCTCGTCTCCGTCGAGCACGAATCCGTAGTAGTTCGCCCCGTAACTGGCGAGGGCTTCGCACCAGTTTCCGTCGCGCGGATCGACGTGGATGCCGTTGCCCCACCAACTGTGCAACATCTCATGATCGAGGTAGCCGTGAGTTTGTTGGGCTCGTTCGCCCATGTCGATGACCGCTGAGCTAAGAAGCGTAAATGTTGGAAACGCAAACCCGCTGCTGAAGAAATTGTCCACGACGCGATACTCGCGGGCCGGATAGGATCCGATCAGCGGTTGATAGCGATCGAGATAGTACTGCACGGCGTCGAATAACCCGGCAGCCTGCTCAGCCTGTTCGGGTTTCAGATGCAATGCGATCTCGATGCCTTGGTGTTCGCGTCGATGAATCTGATGCTTGCCGCCGACAAGCACCATTTCGGGCAGGGGATAGGGGCTTCGCCAGGCGAGCCGGCCGGTTTCGCGCGAGAATGTCGTGTCTCGTTCGCCCGCGGCCACCAGCTC
>JBGTDB010000302.1:0-9671 GCA_041748515.1 Phycisphaerae bacterium | reverse complement strand
TCGTTTGGGTTCGTTTCGCACGGGCGCTTTTTCGCGCGCACCGCCCTATTTTTTCGATCGCAGGATACCTGCGATTCTCATCACGGTGATAACGTGACCGGCGCGCGGCGTAGCGGCGAACGAAAGGCGGTCGCGATATTTGCCGAGCCGTGGCGGCCTCTGTATCGTGAGCCCTGCGGTGTTTCACGGAGGGAAACGTGCCGGTTCTTCAGTTCAAAGGCAAAACGGCGGTCGAGAACCACCACCACACGGTGCCCCATCACCGCCTGGATTTCGACCCCAAACTCTCGCTACTGCCCAATGGCGAGCGCCCCTCGCTCGAAGGGAACCTGATCATCGAAGGCGACAACCTCCTGGCCTTAAAGGCCCTCCTGCCCACCCACGCCGGAAAGGTCAAGTGCAACTACATCGACCCGCCCTACAACACCGGCAACGAGGGCTGGGTGTACAACGACAACCTCACCCAGCCGCAGTTCAAGGAGTGGATCGGCCGCACCGTCGGCAAGGAGGGCGAGGACGCAATTACTGCCCAGTGTTCATTGCTGGTGATCGGCCAACGCGATAGGGTGATCTCCGGTTTTCCGTGCGGAACGGATAGAAATTGAGCGATCAACTTCTTTTTCAGGAAGTGCCGAAACGCGTTCGAACCTGGCTCGATTCCGAGCGGCGTCAGCGGATGTTGACGCGAAAGGAATTCGTCATCCGTACGCTCCAGAAGGTTTGCGAACTCCGGAGTGCAGTCGGGCCTGTTTGACGAATTCGCGGCGCGCCCGCAACCGCTACCGGAAGGTATCCCCTTTGCGTTCGCCGATTTGTTTGCGGGGATCGGCGGGCTGCGGATCGCCCTGCAACGGTGCGGAGGCAAATGCGTGTTCTCAAGTGAATGGGATAAGCATGCACAACGCACCTACACGCGGTGGTTCGGCGAGACACCCGATGGCGACATCACGAACATCAAGCCGAAGGACATCCCCGACCATGACGTGCTGGCTGCCGGCTTCCCGTGTCAGCCATTCTCGATCGCCGGCGTATCAAAGAAGAACAGTCTGGGTAAGGCCCACGGGTTCAAGTGTCTCAACTAACTGCCGGTTGCTGTTGCTTTCTTCGCGTTGATGGCATCGGGCCATGCTCGTCCAGCTTCGCTGAACGAGCGATAACCGCTGTCGACTATCTCCGCATCGCCATCGTCGCCGATGCTGACGATGCAGAATAGGTAATCTTGGCGATCATTGCCGCATTGAATGTAGGTATCGCGACCCTCGAAGCTTTCGATCTTTATGATGTATTCTCGTTCCATTCAATGACTCCTAAATCTCATCAGGCGCAGAACACTTTGGTTCTGTGATACTCGAGCATTTCCGGCGCTGGAGAGAATCGCTCAGGTATGACAATCGAATTCTCGCAGCGCTTCTCGAACATCTCTTGGTACACAGGTGCAGGCACTTCATCGCGCAATCGGGACGACAGTTGCATCTCGAATGTGCTGGAGAATGTGATCAGCCCGCTGTCAAATGCGGCATCATGCAGCGCGTTTAGGCACAAGCCGTTGCGCGGATTGAGCCGCAGCTCCGCGTTTGCCGCCCACGGAACGATGTGGCTGGCTCGCAGAAGTTCGAGAGCGCTGATTCCCGTTACGCAGCACCTCCAATTGTGTGCCGCCATGACCGCCGCTCGGAAGAATGATTGTCCTCGTCGCACTGTGGATTCTCGTCTGACTTCCGTCAGCCCTACCGGTTCGCGCGGCTTGCGTTCAACGGTTTCCACAACTTCGATTACGGTCGCATCTGCAAGCGCTTCCCAACGTCCGTAGAACTCATCCCAGACCTGCCGGTCCAACTGTGAAACGTTCGGCATTCCGCCGACTCCACGCTCCCTCAACTCCGGGTCGAGGCTTGCGAAATTCACCAGTTTGAGAGCGACAGCCGAGGGAGTACGATCGATCACCAATGCGAGAGCGATGACTGCTGGATTGCGCGCGTGCATCTTGCCGAATGGAATCTGGCAATACAGTGCCATCACCTTCACGAGTTCATCGTTCGTCCACGCTCGGCGTCCCATGATCGACATGTTACCATCAATGCCCCGAAGGGGTATTTAGAATATAGCCACGGGTGGAGCGGCCCGACGCGAACTCGGTTGTGACTTGGCACGGCACGATTTGCTTCAGTCAACATGAGACTTGCGCCGCTGGAGAACAAGAGACATTTTGTCCGGCGTCCAGCGTCAAGTGCGCGGCGAGGATTTCAAGGACCACGTCTTCCGCATTCAGATTCTGGATCAGGCCCAACCGTTGGGACGCGATTGGTCGGACGAGTTGGACATCCTGCTCTCCGCGAACAACTGATCGTTCAAACTCCCCGGAATCACCGCGCGCCACACACGTTGTATGGACGATGCTTGAGGCCCGATCCGCCTGAAAAGAAAGGACATCGCCGAACGAAAAAAACGCCCGTACCAAACAGACCCAGTTACAATTGACGTAACCTGTTGCAAACAAAGGACTTACGAACAAAACGTGGAAACGAAGCAGAGCCAGTTACACGGGTTTTGAACCCAGTTACATGCGTTTAATGCCCCGAATTTCAACGACAATAGCCGGTTGCAATTCGGTGACATGTCAAACAGGGCAATCAAGCTCGCCCGAAATGGCGCGAGCACAATAAAACTATGGACGATATCATCGGGTAGCTTCACAAAGCGCCGCAACAAAGCGCCATACATCATGAAAGGAGTTGTACAAGGGCACCGGAGCCGCGCGGATCACGTCCGGCTCGCGAAAGTCGCAGATGATGCCGCGCTCCCGAAGCGCTTCAAGAACGCCGCGGGCGTTGTGGTGAAACCGCAATGAAAGCTGGCAGCCGCGCTGTGTGGAATCGCGCGGCGTGATAATCTCGAAACGATCGGCTTGGCCCGATCCGGAACCGTACGCCACAGCGCGATCGAGCAAGTATTCGAGGTAGTCGGTCAGCCGAATCGACTTCTCGCGAAGCGCGGCCATGCCGACCCCGTCAAAGATGTCAAAGGACGCGATGACCGGAGCCATCGAAAAAATCGGCGGATTGCTGACCTGCCAGCCGTCGGCCCCCTCTCGCGGCACAAAGTCGTCGGTCAGATGCATCCTGAACCGTGTGCTAGGATCATTGCCCCACCACCCGGCAAACCGCGGACGCGCTGCGCCGGCTTCGCCGCTAATCGTTCCCTGTTGGCTGTGCCTCTCGTGAACAAAACAGCCCCCGACCGCCCCCGGCCCGCAGTTGAGATATTTGTAATTGCACCACACCGCGAAATCGACGCCCCAGTCATGCAGAGCCAACGGCACGTTCCCGGCCGCATGGGCCAGGTCGAAGCCGACCATGCAGCCGCGGGCCCGACCCAGCTCGGTAATTCGCCGCATGTCCAGGAGCTGGCCGGTGACGAAGTTCACCCCGGCAAGCAGAATCAATGCGATGCGCTTACCGTCGCAGTCGATTGCGGCCTCGATGTCTTCCATTCGGATCAAGTGCTCGCCCGCGCGTGGCTTGACGACTATCAACGCGTCGGCCGGGTCCAGCCCGTGATAACGAAGCTGCGACTTAACCGCATAAATATCCGACGGGAAGCAAGGGTCTTCGATCAGAATCTTGTATCGTTCTCGAGTCGGGCGAAAGAAGCTGACCATCATCAGGTGTAGATTGACCGTCAGGCTGTTCATGATGACCACTTCGCCGGGGCTCGCCCCCACCAGCCGGGCGCCCGAATCGCGAAGCCGCTCGTGATAAGAATACCACGGACGCGGGCCCTCGAAGTGCCCCTCGACGCCGTGCTCGGCCCAGCTCTGCAATTCTTCCCGAACCATCTCGGCTGCCCGCTTCGGAGGAAGGCCCAGCGAGTTGCCCGCCAGGTAAACGACCGACTCGCCGTTTGGCAGACGGGGAATGTGGAATCCATCGCGATGGGTGTGCAGCGGATCGGCCGCGTCCATCGCCCGGGCGAAGTCCTCGCTGTCTTGGAACCTGGGCTTTTCGCCTGTTGTCGGTGACATCCTCAGGATGATATACGAAGTGCCTTTGAGGTCGCTATTTTCCGATGCAGAAATTGGCAAAGACAACGCCGAGCAAATCCTCAGTGGTCACCGACCCGGTGACGGCGCCCAGTGAATCAAGGGCTTCTCGAAGTTCAAAGGCCAAAAGATCGGCACAATCAATGGTTTCGGACGCATCCGCGGCGAGACCGGCCGCGCGACGCAACGCCTCGTTGGTCTCGCCGACGGCCGACCGCTGCCGCTCGGTGAGCCACACGGCCTGACTTCCGGTCGTGGTCACCGCCTGTCCCAACACCTCCTCAAACCGCCGCCGGAGTTCGTCCACCCCCTCGCCCGTAACGGCGCTCACCGCCACCGCCCGGCCCCACCCAAGCGATTCAGCCGCCGCCAGAATTCCCGCCTTCTCTTCGCCGTCAAGCAGGTCGCACTTGTTCACCGCCAACACCGTTAGAGGAAGATCGAGTTCGCCGACCCGCTTGATGAAGGATGTCATTCCCGACTGCCGCAATTCGTCATCGACTTTGGCGTCTCGGAATGCCCCGCGAAAACCCGCCGCATCGAGAACGATGCAGACCAGATCGACGCCTTCGGCCGCGGAGAGCGTCAGCGATCGGGCCTGGGCGATGATGTCGTCCTCGGTTTCGTCCACGCCGGCCGTATCGAGAAGCATCGCCTCGCCGCGACCGATCCGAATCGGACCGGAAAGAATGTCGCGCGTGGTTCCCGCGACGGCCGCACAGATCGCCCGGCTTGTGCCGCTGAGCCGATTCATCAGCGAACTCTTCCCCGCATTCGGCGGCCCCAGCAGAAGTATGTGTGGCAATCGGCTCAGCCGCTCAATCGGCGGTGCGGCCGCCAGCATCTCCTCCAGTTCGCGGAGCAGCGCCTCAAGGCGGGTTTGCAATACGCTCGGGCTGATAAAGTCGATGGGCTCTTCCGCGAAATCTATATCCGCCTCGACCAATGCGAGCAGCTCGGCAAGCTGATCGCGAATCGTCGTGATCCGCACGGCGAGCGCACCATCCATCATCCGCCGCGAAGCGCGAAGCTGAGTATCGGATTGTGCGCGAATGATGCCCGCGACCGCCTCCGCCTGAGCCAGGTCCATCGCCCCGGAAAAGTACGCCCGAGCGGTGAACTCCCCCGGTTGAGCCGGAACCGCCCCTCCGCGAACACACGCCTCTCGGACTCGATCCAACACAGCCGGCGAGCCGACCGTAAAAATTTCGACCACGTCCTGCCGAGTGTAGCTGCGCGGCGATCGGAACACGTGAAAGAACGCAGGGACGGTGCCGCTCGCCTCACTCTGCCCAACTTCCGCCATGCCCGGCCCGGCATCCTGCACTTGGATGACGACTTCTCCCTCCGCCCGCGTCCACGCTCGCTGGTTGGCCAACCACTTTCCGGCGGAGAGCCGGCCGATTCGATCCGCGATGTCGATCGCTCCCGGCCCGCTCAGGCGCACAATCCCCACCGCTCCGCTGCCCGGCGCGGAGGATACGGCCACAATGGTGTCGTCAATCCTCTCTATCATGCCAAGCCGGCCATTATGCCCGACAATCGCCGACTCGCCACGAACGTCCGTGCGCCAGAACCTCGAACCCCTTTGGCTCCGGGGCGACGACAATCATCTTGAACCAAGTGAAGGAACTGGCCGACTCCAATGGCCCGCCTACTACGATACATTTCAAGCCAAACAGCCTCAAAATTGTAAAATGCGTAGACTCACTTGCCCTCTCTGGTATACTATTTCCGGCCAGACAGGATCCCCCCTCTGGCCGATTGCCGAAAGGCGCGACGCCATGTCAAAAGAGCATCCGGCAGAAACACAAGCCGTCCCCGATCGGGCGAAAGTTGCGTCCGCGCGGCGGCATCTCCCAACCATCGGCCCTTTCCAGACCATCGACGTTCTTGGTGAGGGCGGAATGGGCGTGGTCTATCTGGCCCAGCAGACCAAGCCGATTCGCCGACAGGTGGCCCTGAAACTGGTGAAAGTCGGTCTGGATTCGCGAGAAGTGATCGCACGCTTTGAGCGCGAGCGACAGGCCTTGGCATTAATGGAACACGAACATATCGCCCGCGTTTTCGATGCCGGGCAGGCGGAAGACGGGCGGCCCTATTTCGTCATGGAATATGTGCCGGGACCGGCCATCACTCGCTTTTGCGACGCGCACAAGCTGACCAACGCACAACGGCTCGATCTGTTCACGGATGTTTGTGACGCGGTCCAACACGCCCACCAGAAAGGCCTGATCCATCGCGATATCAAACCTTCGAACATTCTCGTCACTGGAACGCCGGAACGTCCCATTCCAAAGGTAATCGACTTTGGTGTGGCCAAGGCCGTGGGGCAAGCCCTGACCGACACTTTCAGCACCCAGACCGGGCAATTCATCGGAACTCCGGCCTACATGAGCCCTGAGCAGGCAGGCGCGCGAGCCAAGGACATCGACACTCGTACGGACGTCTATTCCCTTGGCGTGCTTCTTTATGAGCTTCTTGTGGGCGTCTTGCCGTTTGATTTCAGCCGATTGCCGGTGCCGCTTATGGTTGAAGTTCAGCGGATGATTCTAGAGGAAGACCCGATCGCCCCGAGCACGCGCCTATCGACGCTTGGCGTCGAATCGGAGCTTGTGGCTCGAAATCGCCGAACGGATCCGCACCGACTGCGAAAGGAACTTCGCGACGACCTCGACCGGATCATACTGAAAGCCCTGGAAAAGGAGCCGGCCCGCCGCTATTCCACCGTGCTCGATCTTGCAACGGATGTGCGGCGGCACAAGCGGTCTGAGCCTATTCTGGCCGAGCCGCCCACCATGCTGTATCGGGCGCGCAAGTTCGTCCGCCGGCGGCGCCGGGCCATTGTCTTGGGGGGATTGAGTTTCGCGGTGGTGCTCTTCGCGTCGATCGGCGCACTGAGCGCCTGGAAAGCTCGAACGGCCACGGCGACAGCGGCCCGTGAAGCAGCGAGCCGCCAATTCTTCGAGGCCGTCTCGATCATGCACAGTCGGCCTGGCGACGCGATTCGCAAATTGACCGCACTCGCCGGTCAAGACCCCCGCAATCTTGACGCGAGAATCGAGCTTGCGTTCCTACTCAGTAGGGAGAATCGCGTCCTGGAGGCCATTGGGTCCGCCGAGAGCCTAATTAAGGATGCGCCAGACTGCGGCCCCGCACATCTGCTCCTGGCCAGTTTGCTCAGGTACCGCAGCCCGGAAGCAGCCGCCGTTCACTTGAAAGAAGGACAACGACTGCTGCCGGACGATCGATACTATGCGGCTCTCGCGCTCCCAGTTTCCGAAGCTGAACAGGCAATCGAGTTACTGACACAACTCTTGGATCGTGACGGATTTCATTTTGATGCCCGTTGGTTGCGTGCTTGGCGCTTCTATGACGCCGGTGACTTCGAACGCATGCTCATTGATGCGGATTACTTGACTACAATGCGGCCCACGTCAAATGCCGCATGGAATACACACGGAATTGCGCTGACAAGGCTCGGACGGCTGGATGAGGCCGTTGCATCATTCTCAGATGCAATCGAACTTCGAAATGATCACGGTCCAACATACCTGAATCGCGCGGAGGCGCTCTATAACTCGGGAGATTTAGAGTCGTCGCTCGCGGACTGCAACCGAGCGATTACATGGGAACCGGACTTCGCGAACGCCTATGCGCAGCGGGGTTTGGTCAAATCGGCAGCGGGCCTGCCCGATCTGGCCTTAGTCGACTGCAACAAGACTCTGTCGATGCAAGACCAGAATTGGCGTGGGTACTTTTGCCGCGGCACAGTTCGACTTAAGAAACAAGAATTTGCTGAAGCGCTCTCCGATTTGAGTCGCGCATTGGAATTGAACCCCGAAAACACAGCGATCCTTTTTGATCGAGCAGAAGCACTTCGACACCTCGGTCGCCATCAAGACGCTGTGGCGGATTACTCGGCGTTCCTTGCGCGGGATCCCGAGAATGTTGCGGCACTTTTTGGGCGAGCTGTTTCTTCGGGTAAATTGGGAAACTTCGAGGCCGCGACAAGGGACGTCAACCAGGCCATCGGCATCCGCCCAACGCGCGCGAGCCTCTTTCATTTTCGTGCGAGAATCGGGCGATGGACTGCAAACTACTCAAGCGCTCTTGCTGATAACAATGAAGCCGTACGCCTGGCACCAAACGTTTCGCATTCCTTTGCTGGACGCGCCTTAACCCGCTGGTGCATTGGCGACCTGGTCGGTGCCACGGAAGACTTGGAAATGGCGGTTTCGCTGGAGACTATAGATAGGACGCCGCATTTGGCTTGGGTATGCTTGATACAAATGCGACTCGGAGCGCCCGAACTGGCCGCCAGAGCGTTGGAAAGGGCGGCGGAATTCGCCGCTTCGAATCATGAGCAAAATATTGTCAGTTTCCTGAATGGTGAGTCAAGCGCAGAAGATTGGTTGGAGAATACCGCCAAGGCCGAGAGCAGGGCGGGCGCGTATTTCTATATCGGCGCATTGGAATTCTTAGCACGCAGAACCGATTCGGCGCACGCTTGGTATCAGAAATGCGTCGAGGCTGGAGACCTGGATTCCGCGGAATATGATCTGGCAATCTGCCGCGTCCTGTCCCAAGTCAGTGTTGACCAATAAAGCCTGCTCAAGGAATTTGCTTAAACTCTTGTCTTTGGGCACGAATCCATTGAGGCTATCACTGGCAGCTTTGCTTGCTGACTCTGAGATTGCCGTGAATCCTGCGGCGCCAATTGCTAAGCCGATGGGCTTTTGCAGCTCCATCCACTACGACCAGTTCCGAGGCTCCTGGATACATAACAATTGTTTTATCGCTCTTGCACCGTTCGACCTTTGCGTCTGGATAGGCTGTATTCCATAGCCGCTCGTGCTCTTCTGCCACCCATTCTGCCGAAGCACCGCGTGGAATACCGATAGAAATCTGCCTGAGGTAGGGTTGAAAGCTCGGGTAGCCTGCAATGAACACCACGTTGGTTGACCCGGTTGCGTCTTCATCCCAATCCGCTCCGGTTCCGGTGAACGTTGCAGGCCGGTCGCGAAATCGAATACGTCCTTCGAAACAACCCATGAGTGAAATTGTCGCGGCAAGAAGAAGTACGAGGCACGTCGCTTTCATCATTTTACTCCTTGTTTGCGTCCGGCGAGAATTTAGCTATCTTGGACATCGACCTCGATGCATTCGAACAATCAAGCCGTTAGGCAACGCCGTAGGGCTTGCACCGAGTTCGTAGACATTAAGATCTTTATCAATCAAGACCATTTCGCCGACATTTCTCGGAAACCGGACGATTGTAGGATCACTGGGGCAGCTCTCCGCCGTTCCGGGAAGTATCGCATTCCACGCCGACTCATGAGCGCCGGCCACATTCGCAGCATCCTGGCCCGCGGCGACATTCAGTGGAATGGTCTTCACGTGGACTGATTGGGCGTAACCGGCCACGAAGAGGTAACGACCGTCGGTCGAGGCGGAATCGTCCCAATCAACACCCGTTCGCGCCGAATCACTGTCATCGGGCGGGCAAAACCGGCCAGTCCTGGGCAGGTGAAAACCGGCCATCTTGAGGAGGCGTTGATTCGTTGTCACACCTTTTCCAGCCAGTGGTTGGCTGGAGGAGGTTGCGATGGCGAATTGTCTCAGGATGGCG
>JBGTDB010000301.1:0-3228 GCA_041748515.1 Phycisphaerae bacterium | reverse complement strand
CGTCTTGCAATTTGGAGATGGTTCGCCAGTCGATTCGGATCGGTTATAGTGCCCGGTAGGCTGGAATTGAATTGGGACACGCACGGCGGCCATGCCTGAATTCGGCGGTCCGCGCCTTAAAGTGCGGCATAAGTTGATATTGCAAGCATCCGGACGGGAGAACGATCAGTGGCGAATCTGACGATGGTGTTGGCGCTGAACAAGGCGATGGACGAGGCCCTGCGCGACGACGAAAAAGTGGTCCTGCTCGGCCAGGATATCGGCCAGGACGAGGGCGTTTTCCGGGTAACGGCCGACCTGCTGAAGCGCTACGGACCGAACCGGGTCATTGACACGCCGCTGGCCGAGGGGGCCATCGTCGGCGGGGCGATCGGCATGGCCATCTACGGGCTCAAGCCGGTGGCCGAGATGCAGTTTTCCGGGTTTTTCTACCAGGCTTTCCACCAGGTCGAACAACACGTTTCGCGATTCCGAAACCGCACCCGCGGGCGGTTCGGGCTGCCGATGGTCATACGCATGCCTTACGGCGGCGGTATCCGGGCTGTCGAACACCACAGCGAGAGCCGAGAGGCCTATTACGCCCATACGCCGGGAGTGCAGATGGTCATTGCCTCGACGCCGCGAAACGCGCGGGCCCTGCTGGCGGCCAGCATTCAGAGCCCAGATCCGGTGATCTTCTTTGAGCCCAAGGCCGTCTATCGATCTTTCAAAGAGGAGGTGCCCGACGAGCCGGAAACGATGCCCATCGGCAAGGCCCAGGTTGTTCAGGAAGGCGAGGATATTACGCTGATTTCGTACGGGGCGATGATGAGGCCGGTGCTGGAGGCTGCCGAGGTTTTGGGCGAGGAGGACGGGGCTTCGATCGAGATGATCGATCTGCTGACGGTCTCGCCGCTGGACACAGAAACGATCACGCAATCGGTCGCCAAGACCGGGCGGGCGGTGGTGATACACGAGGGGCCGCGGATGTGCGGCATCGGGGCGGAAGTGATCGCCCGCATCGTCGAAAAATCACTGATGCACCTCGAGGCTCCAATCAAGCGCGTGACCGGCTTTGACGTTCAGTTTCCCTATTTCGCGCGCGAGCGGGCGTTCCTGCCCAATGCCGAGCGCGTGGTGCGTGCCGCCCGCGAAGTGCTCGCATTCTGACGGGAAGTGCAGGGCTCCAGCTTGGCACCGCTTTCGCTCGCCCAATCCGGGGTGCTCCGCGGGCGATGCCGTGCACGATGGATATGGCCAATCGCTTTCGCACCTTGCGCCCGCCGCTTTTCGTCGTTTTTGAAAAACCAAGCTTTACGCTCTTAGGTCGCAATCGTACGATCAACATTGAAAGTGCGGGAGCAGGATGTCGGAACAACCACCAGGCCCCAACAAGATTGATCGCGTGCTGGTCACCGGCGCGACCGGATTCGTCGGCCGGCACGTCGTCCGCCGCCTTCTCGCCAGCGGATACACGCCCGTCTGTCTGGTTCGTTCAGCCAGCCGGCTCTTCAGCCAGCACAAGGACGTCGGCGAAGGCCGTCTGATACCCATCGTCGGCGACCTGAGTTCGCGCAAGGCCGTTCGCCAGGCGGCGGATATGTGCCAGGCGGCCATTCACCTGGTCGGGATCATCATCGCCCGCCGGCTGCGCGGACAGACCTTCCAGCGCGTCCACGTGCAGGGCACGATCAACGTCGTCGACATGGTCCGATCCGCCGGCATCCGGCGGTACCTGCACATGTCCGCACTGGGCACGCGGCCGGACGCCGTTTCCGCCTATCATCGGACGAAGTGGCAGGCCGAGGAGTACGTGCGAAAAAGCGGGCTCGACTGGACCGTTTTCCGCCCCAGCCTGATTCACGGACCGGACGGCGAGTTCATGCAGTTGATGCATCAGTTCATGTGCGGACTGGTTCCACCGGTGATTCCCTACTTTGGCAGCGGACAGGCGAAGATTCAGCCCGTTTTTGTCAATGACGTGGCCGCGTGCTTCGTTGACGCTCTGACGCGAAGCGAAGCTATCGGACAGACCTTCGCGCTCGGCGGCCCAAGGACGTATTCGTGGGTCGAGCTGTACGAGACCTGCCGGGCGCATATTCCGGGTGCCCGAACGTGGAAGCCATTGGTCTCGCTCCCGGTGCCGATTGCGAAGGCGGCGGCCGTGGCGAGCGCGCCGGTCATGTCCCTGGCCGAGTCGATCGTTCCCTCCCTGGGCCTGATGCGGTTCGATCGCGGACAGGTCCAGATGGCCCAGGAGGACAGCACCTGCGACCACACGATCGCCGAGCAGGCTTTCGGCCTGAAGATGCGGGCGTTCGAGGACGAGCTGGCCGTCTACGCGCACCAGATTGGGAGCTGACCCAGTGAGCCGAGACGGTGAGGGAGCGGTTGCGCTTATGGACTCGGATGTTGCGAACAACCCGGCGGGCGACGCCCGCTTTGAACCGGCCCTGCCGGCGGGCCGCAAACCGGTCGTCCTGATCATCCGCGACGGATGGGGGTCGAATCCCGATCCCCGATGGAACCACGCCAACGCCATTCACCTGGCCCGCACGCCGATGGACGACCGTCTCATGGCGGCCTATCCCCACGTGCTTATTAAGACCAGCGGCAACGACGTCGGATTGCCCGGCGGCGTCTCCGGCAACAGCGAAGTCGGCCACCAGAACATCGGAGCCGGGCGCATCGTCGAGCAGGAACTGATGCGCATTACCGGGCGGATCTGCGACGGGAGCTTCTTCGAAAATGAGATTCTCCTGGGCGCGTTTCATCGCGCGGCCGAAACCGGCGGCAGCGTCCACCTGTTGGGCCTGTGCAGCGACGGTCGGGTCCACAGCGATCTCGTGCACCTCTATGCACTGCTCGAACTGAGCAACCGACTCGATTTCCCCGGCGGCCGCGTGTTTGTCCATGCAATTACGGACGGGCGCGACACGCTGCCAACCAACGGCGTCGATTACATTCGACGGATCGAAGAAAAATGCACCGCGCTGGGGATCAATCCCATTGCCAGTGTCATCGGCCGATTCTACGCGATGGACCGCGATAACCGCTGGGAGCGCATCGAGTCGGCCTATCGCTTGTTGGTACACGGCGAGGGCCGGCGCTTCGCGAGCGCCGTCGAGGCGGTCGAGGACTATTACCGGAATCCGTCCGAGCCGCACCAGAGGGGCGACGAATTCGTCACGCCGCGGATCATGGCCCGAGATTCCCATCCGCCGATTATTCGAGACGGCGACAGCGTCA
>JBGTDB010000300.1:0-4650 GCA_041748515.1 Phycisphaerae bacterium | reverse complement strand
GGCCGGCACCAATCGATCTGCTTTGGACGCGTGCCGGCCGACGTCGATTCGAGCAACCCTTATGAATAGCGAAACCGCCCGGCTCCGTCAACCTCTCGCCTGTACATCCAACGACAGCCCGCAAAGCTTGCGTGACAATCTCAGGCGCTGAGCGACAAAAAGGAACATGCCGCCTTATTCAACAGTGGACCGGAAGCGAATATGATTGGGCGTCTTTTGCTCGGCTAACCCTGAGGACTGGAACAGACAGAGCCCATGAGCATCATCGAAATCGAGCAGGTTTCCAAGACTTTCGGTCAGCACGTGGCGGTGCGGGATCTTTCCCTGGACGTCCCGGCGGGGTCGATCTACGGGTTTATCGGTCCCAACGGGTCGGGCAAGACCACCACCATCCGCATGATCATGCGCATCTACCACCCCGATTCGGGCTCAGGCAGCATTCGCGTGCTCGGCGAGGATCGGGCGGGGGCGGCCAACGATCGAATCGGGTACCTGCCCGAGGAGCGCGGCCTGTATCGCAAGATGAAGGTCAAGGATCTGCTCCGTTTCTTCGCCGAATTGAAGGGCTGCCGCGACTTCACCCAGCGGGTCAATGGCTGGCTCGAGCGCATGGACCTGGCCGCCTGGGCGGACAAGAAAGTCGAAACGTTGTCAAAGGGCATGGCCCAGAAAATCCAGTTCATCTCCGCCGTTATCGCAGACCCCGAGCTTGTCATCCTCGACGAACCGTTCAGCGGACTTGATCCGGTTAATGCCGAAGTGCTGCGGGCCGCGGTGCTCGAGCTTCGGCGCAACGGCACGACCGTCGTGTTCTCCACGCACGATATGTCCGTCGCCGAGCGCATGTGCGACTTTATCTTCATGATCTACAAGGGCGAGAAAGTGCTCGACGGAACACTCGAGTCGATCCAGTCCCGCTACGGGCAGGATACGCTTCGTGTCCGCGTCGAGAGCAATGGGTCGTTGGCCCAGGATTCTAACGGGTTTCGTTCGTACGATCCGCAGCGCATTCCAGGTGTTGAAAGCGTGATTGACTACGGTCGGTTTCAGGAGCTTCGCATTGCGCCCGGCACCGACACCCAGACCATACTTGCCGAATTGATGCAACGCGGTCGCGTGTCGCACTTCGAGCTTACCCACCCCACGCTTCACGATGTTTTCGTTCGCATCGCCCGGCCCGAGCCTGAAAAAGCGTCGGACGGCGAGGGCGGTTCCGCGATAAAACCCGGCTTTGCCGGGGCGACCGGCTTACGAAAGGATGCCGCCCGTGCGTAAGATTATAGTTACGGCCGTGCGGGAGTATCAGGCCGCAGTCAAAACCAAGGCATTCATCATCAGCCTTATCGCCCTTCCGATCATCTGGGGCGGGGCCTTCGCCGTTCAGATCCTGCTCAAGGATCGCGTTGATACCCGCGATAAATCAATCGCCGTCGTGGACTTTTCAGGAAAAATCGCCGATGCGGTCATGGCCACGGCTGAGCGACGCAACGCCCAGGAGATTTTCGAGGGCGACGGACCTGCGCGCCGACAAAAGGCGCCCAAGTATGCCATTGAGAACATCGCGCCCGACGCGGCGGGGCCTGAAACAGCCCGCGCGGTCGTCAAGGCGAACATCGAGCGAACGACCCTCGAGTTGTCCGAACGGGTGCGGAAGGGCGAGCTGCTTGCGTTCGTGGTTATCGGCCCCGATGTTGTCGAACCGGCCGGTGACGTCGAAACCGCCGCGGTGCGCTACCACTCGAACAGCCCCACCTATGACGACATTCTCAAATGGCTGTCCGGTCCGATCAACGAGCGGGTGCGCGAGCTTCGCTTCACGGCTGCCAACCTCGATCCGTCCTTGGTCGCCGCGGTGACCCGGAACGTGCCCCTTCAGAATCTGGGACTGGTGTCGGTCGACGCCGAGGGGAAGGTGACCAAAGCCGAGCAGACCAACCAGACCGCCAGCATTCTTCTGTCGATGGGTCTGATGATGCTCATGCTCATGGTGGTGATGGTCGGTGCCTCGCCGCTGCTTCAAAGCGTGCTCGAGGAAAAAACCAATCGCGTAGCCGAAGTGCTTCTCGGGTCCATGACGCCGTTTGAAATGATGATGGGCAAACTTCTCGGCATGGTCGGCGTCTCGCTGACCATCGGCACGATCTATCTCGTGGCCGCCTTTATTGCCGTTCGACAGGCGGGCTTCGCCTCATTCCTGCCGGCCCATGTGATCTGGTGGTTCGTCGTCTTCCAGGCCTTGGCCGTCCTGATGTACGGCTCGATGTTTATCGCCATCGGCGCGGCCGTCAGCGACCTGAAGGAGGCCCAGAACCTCATGACTCCGGTCATGCTGGTGGTGATGGCTCCCATGTTTGTCTGGCTCAACGTGGTGCGCGAGCCGACTTCGTCCATGGCCATGGGAATGTCGCTCTTCCCACCGGCCACGCCGATGCTCATGATCCTGCGCCTGGTCGTCCCGCCGGGGATACCGATCTGGCAGCCGATATTGGGCGTGGTGCTCGTACTTTTGACGACGACGCTATTTGTCTTCGCCGCCGGCCGCGTTTTCCGAATTGGTATTCTGATGCAGGGCAACGCCCCGAAAATGCGAGAATTGGCCCGCTGGGTCATTCGCGGTTAAAGGATTGCGTCGACTGGGTGTGGCGCGGCAAAGCACTGCCACAGCGAGCGCCGGATTCTGTCAGATCACACGGCGCAGACCGTCACTACTTACCCGACATCACCGGGTTCTCACTCAGTTTCCGGTTTGGGCGCGGGTTTTCCGGCCGGTTCGGATGCCGGTGTCCTTGTCGGGGGTTGGGCCTTCTGAGCGGCCTGGGTCACCGCCGCGGCATCGTCGGGAACCAGTTCCTGGTCAATCTGCTTTCGCCGATTCGCCGCGACGCGCTCAGGGGCGCCCTTTCGCTCGTTAAACTTCGCAAGCTGCGTTGAAGTCAGAAGCGCCGCAAGCCGCTCCTCCATTTCTTCGAACAACTGATACACCGGCTGAAGGAGCTGTTGCCTGGCCTCGTCGACAGCGGCCATCTTTTCACGATCGCGAGAGGCTGACGCTTCACGTTGGGCGACGGTAATCTTGGTAAACGCCTCCTTGTTCGATACCTTGAAGTGCCCGGCCTTTTCCTTGAACTCGGTCAGGATAGAGTGGGCCGACGTGATCTGTCCCGGATCGAGCTCGTTTTCTTTGATAAACTGGTTCACGAAAGCATCGAAGAAGCTCTCGCGGAAGGTCACCACTTCCGGCTCCGGCGGCTGCGGAATCCCACGGGACGGACGGGGCGGCCGCGGCGGGCTGCGATCGACGGCCGGGGGCATCGGAAAAATTCCGTCGCGGGGCGGATTGCCATCGGCCCATCGATCGAGGTTCTTGTTGATCTCGCGAAACGTCTTGTTCATGTCCGCGAGGTCATGATCGTGCATCACGCGCTGCTCGGGCGTGAGTATCTTTCGCCATTCCTCGTTTCCTTCGAGGATGGCCTTTTCCGCCACTTTGGCCAGCGGCTTGGCTGCGGAACCGATTCGCTTGACCTCATTCTCGTTTTGCGGGGGATTCATGCCGAACTGCGTGGCCAGCATTTCGCGGATGAGCGGCCAGACCTCGGCCTCGTGCTGCTTGAGGAACGAATGCACCCGCTGTTTCATCAGATCTTCGGTGACTTTGGCCTGCACTTCATTGAGGTTGTACCGATGAGAAATGTTCCGGACTGCCTGCTCCATGATCTTCTCGACGGTCATCATGGTCGCAGTCTGGGCGTCGGCCGCCCGGGCCTCTTGCCGTTTTATGTCCTGGGTGGTCGGTCGCGGTGGCGTGGACAGGTCATCCTCTTCCTGAGCCCCGGCCGGCGTCGCAACGATAACCAGACCTAGATTGATAATGAAAAGAAATGCGAATCTTCGAAACAGCATCTTAATTGACCTCTTGGGAAATCGGACCGCGTTCCAACGATACAAACTCGACTATTTATACGCATCGTACACAGGGTAAGGTTGCAATATGTCCCTACAGGCGGCGAATATTGAGGACCATCGCAAGATCGTGCAGGCTGTGGACTCAATCCGCCGTCCGGCATCCTAGGCAAGCTTCGATCCCCGTCAATCATTTATCGGGGTGTCCGGGTGGCCCGGCCACGGGGGTCGTTGACCGAAATCGAACCGGCTCTATTATCGCACTCCCATGGCGCGGTTCAGCACTCTATTGGCAATCTCACTGATCTTCGGGCTCCTGGCCGGTTGCCTGGGACCGCGACGAGACAGTTACGAATCCTCGCGAGAAGTCCTGCTTCCTGCTGATTCCCCAGAAGCCGATCGGATTTGGGAAGCTTCCCAGGTAGTCCTGCGAGAGCATAGATTCCGGCTGGATCGGCTGGATCGACCGGCCGGGATCGTCACAACTTTCCCGGTGGCCTCCCAACAGTTTTTCGAGTTTTGGCGACGGGATGTGGACACTAGACCAGATCTGGTGGAGTCTTCGCTCAACCCGCTGCGAAGATGGGTAGAGATTCAATTGTCAAATGGCGAAGATGACGAGTGGCGCGAGATTTCCGTCAAGGTTCACAAGCAGCGGATTTCAGCGCCCGATCGGCAATTCAACAACAGCGCGGCCGCCTATCAGTTTTTTAACGACACGCTACCCACAACCAGCGGCATCGCGCC
>JBGTDB010000299.1:0-2990 GCA_041748515.1 Phycisphaerae bacterium | reverse complement strand
ATCACGGCCGGGATGCGCCGGGCCGCCTCAAGACCGGCAAGGCTCCGCCATGTGGCCAGTACCAGCAAGGGAACCAGCAGAACCAGCCAAAGCCAGACCGGATGTTCGAAATCAAATGGGAAGGCCGGCCAGCTCATTTGGCAAACGATAGCTAAATCACTTCGCAAAACCCACTGGTCGGCGGTCGCCCTTCAATATGCCTGTAGCTGATGTACGCGAGTTCATCTGTAATTGCTCTCCGCCGTATCTCACTTTCCAGGAAAAAACCTTGACTGTCAATATTGCCAGTCATATCTTACAGCCATAACGGACGCAGGGTCTATCAACAAGCAAATCCAAAGCGTGGAGGCACTATCATGTCGAAATGGAAAAGCTCCGCGGCGCAATCGCAGAAAATGCAAATCAGTAGGATGTTTCGGTGTCTCATAATTGCGACTTATTTCCTTTTGGCTTCCGGCATGGTGGCGACATCCGTTGATGCAGTCGATCAATCTGCTGAGCTTGTTGCGCCGAAACCCGGAACGGGATGCCAACCCGGAGATTCCTGCGCCGCCCCGAAAAATGAAACGTCGTGCAGCACCTGCTGCCAGGGAAAGACCGCGTGCAATGGCTGCTGCAATCTTCTGCCGGCGATCAAGCAAGCGCTTTGCAAGAACAATTGTGAAACCGATCATCCGGGCGGATGCGCGGGCTGTCCGGCATACTAAAGGAGAGCCATGATTCGCTGTTCAGTTTGTTTGTTCTGCATGACGGCAGCGCTCGCGGCCGGGCAGCCTTCCACGCCGACCATTCGAGCCGAGCAATGGCTGGGGCCGCTTGCCTTGCGCCCCGCGGACAGCCGAACGTTTGTCATACTGTTCTTCGATGATCTTAATCCACGCCCTACCAGAGAATGGGTGAAGACGCTGAATGAACTTCATGGCCGAAAGGACGTTGTCGTCCTGGGTGTCACACCGGAAAGCGAGCGAACCGCCAGGCGATTCATAAGGCTGTACGAGCCGAAGTTTTCCGTTGGCGTTCGATCCACGTCGCACCGGCGACTTGGCATTACAACAATGCCGGCAATCAGAGTCTTGAATGCCGGGTCGGTAGGCGAGGTGGAATCCGCGGAAGCGCTCCTTGAACGACTTGGCCCGGTAAAAGAATTCGAGGTTTCGCCCGACGAGCTTTCCCTCGGAGAGCTCCAGTCACGCGTGGAAACCTCGCAAGATTGGGGGTTGCTCAGGGAACTGCGAATTCGAATGGATCCCGAGACTTTCGTTGCGTATTGCGACGATCTCAAGGCGAGGAATCCGGGACAGTGGATTGGCGACCTGGACTTCCAGCGGCATCTGGCCGACTCCAATGCGCCGGATAAACAGTTGGACACAACACCGGCGTTGGAAGCGTCGCGGGCGGCGCTGGCGGATGGGACGACGATTCGCGGCGATCTAACCCAATGGCTGACGAATGACAGTCCATCGCCTGAGTCAGTCATTGGCAAGTATCTGGATCGCCTCGGTCATTCGCGTGACGATCTGGTCTATAGGTCCGACCTGTCGTTTTCGCTGGGCGCGGCCGGGGATCCGAAATACGTGCCAACGCTGCTTGACATGCTCGAAATCGAGCCCGACCCTGCCATTCGCCGTCGTATTGCGTCTTCGATTGCAGGAATTCACACCACCGTTCCGCTGCCAAACAGACTGGAGGTTGCCGCCCATATGCGGAAGATGCTTGAGATAGAGGACAACATCCGCTGGGCGAGGCCGACGCTGGAATTAAGCATTCATCTGCTCGAGACGTATGACGGAGAGAAGGTAGAGGATCAATAACTGTTCCGGCTGCGTCTTAAGGCTCCAACACTTGCACGCGGTGGCTTAACGAGTCGACGATGTATACCCGTTCCCCTGGGCCGTAGGTTGCGCCCCACGGAGCAAACAGCTCACCGATCTTGCGGCCGGCGTGGCCCCAGACGCGAAGCGACCGGCCGGCTTTGTCGAACCACTGAAGTCGATTCCCCTCGTATTCGCACACCATGATGGACCCGTCGGGCGCGACGCTTAAATCAAAGGGGTAGCGCATCTGGCCCGGCCCCGAGCCGAACTCGCCGAACACGGAAAGCACCGTTCCATCGAGAGAGAATCGAACGATCCGATGATTGCACGAATCGGCCACCCAGAGCGTCTGATCCCCGTCGATGTCAATGCCGGAAGGTCGGCTGAGCCGTTTCCCCGCTATGGGCTCTTCGCCGAACGCGGCGACGAATTTCAGATCGGGCGACCACTTGGTAATCCGATCGTTGTCCTGGTATTCGCTCACGTAAACATAGCCTTCGGCGTCGATGGCCACGTCAGTGGGAAGCTGGAATTCTCCGTTGCCGAAACCCGCGCGGCCGAAGGCTCCAAGCCATTGGCCTTCGCGATCGAAGATGCTTACGCGATTGTAGTGCGTGTCGGCCACGAATAAGCGGCCGTCTGGATGAACGGTCAGGCCTACGGGCTTGCCGGCTCGGATGTCCGGCATTCGCCAGAGATGCTCAAATGTTCCATCCCGGCCGAAACGCTGTACTCGGCCGGTCTTGTCAACGACAAAAACCGATCCGTTCGATTCCGCGGCGATAGCCCGTGGATAGCCGAAATCCCCCGGACCCTGCCCGACGCCGCCGAACACGGCCACCACCCCGTTGGCTGAAAGGGGAGGCTCCGGACAGCCGGCGGAGAACATGGCGAGGGGCAGAAGTAGGATTGGGCGACACGAGAATCCCAGATGCCGCGGCCACCTCGCACGAAACCGACGATAGGGCCCAAGTCGTCGCACTACTCGGGGTCCGGTGGAGTGGAAGGATTCGGTTCTTCGGCCCCGGCTTCGGTGTCGCCGCCAGAATCTTCTTCCGGCGGCAGCCCGGCCGACTCGCGCAGATTCGAGAAGTACTCTTTGATCGCCCGATGGTATTGTCTTGGTACGCGGTCGCGGTGAATCAGATCGCTGGCCTCTCGCTCGGCCGCGGTGAT
>JBGTDB010000298.1:0-2549 GCA_041748515.1 Phycisphaerae bacterium | reverse complement strand
TCTCACCCGAACGCAAAGCTCAGTCGCGGCGGCAGGCTTTCCGGCTGACCGCTGAAAGCTAATCGCTGACCGCTGAAAGCTCCGGCCGCTGAATTTTCAATCGCCAAAGCTTGCAACGCCGCCAACCTCCAATTACTATCCCCCTTGAAGGACAACTCATGGACCCGCCACGGAGGGTCGATCTGGCGAACACCACGGCCTGCGTCTGACCACGCAAAACAGCAAGTTCGAACACGTTCATGTTCCGCTTCTGGGCGAACACCAGGCGATCAACTGCACGGTCGCGCTGGGCTTGCTGGACGTCTTGAAACAAAGCGGCCTGCCCATCGACGATCAGGCCGCGATGGTCGGATTGAGCGAAGTTTCCCTGCCCGGCCGGATGCAGATGCTGTGCGAAGTTCCGCGCCTCCTGGTGGACGGCGCCCACAACGCCGCGAGCGTCGACGCGCTGATGCGCGCGATCGGGCAGAACATAACATATGACTCAATGGTCGTGATTTTCGGCTGCCAGAAGGACAAGGACATTCCGGGGATGATCCGAAGGATCCAACTCGGCGCCGACAAGGTCATCTTCGCGCCTACGGGCTCGCCGCGATCGGCCGAGCCGGCGGAACTCGCCGCTATGTACATCGAGCACTCCGGGAAAATGGCCCAGGTGGCCCAATCCCTCGACGACGCGATGCAGATTGCACTGAGCGCCGTCACCCGCGAAGACCTTATCTGCGTAACCGGTTCGTTTTACCTGGTGGCTGACGCCATGCGAAAGTATCGCAACGGGGTCGTGTGACGACTCCGTCGTGGTCCGCGAGGGGGAAAGTGAGCAGCGGCCGGTCTCCCTGCATCTACGGGCGAAATCCGCAGTCGTAGCGGGGCTGGTCTCATGCAATGTGCTGAGGTTTTCGGCGCAACCTTTCGAGGCGGACGCGTCGAACTCGACGAGCCGCAGGACTGGCCCGACGGGCTCCGGCTTCAGATCGTTCCCATCCCCAAAAGCGATTCGTCTCAACCGGCAAAGGGCCCGGTCATCATCGTCGGATTTGGCCTGGCCGGGCGATGCGTGGCCGATCTGCTCGACCAGGTGAAAGTAACCTACGTCGTCGTCGAAAAAAACCCCCTCACTGTCGAAACTCAGCGGGCCCTCGGCCGAAAGGTGGTCCGCGGAGACGCTTCCGATCGCGAAACGCTGATCGAGGCCGGCCTTCAGACCGCCGCAATCCTGGCCCTGACCATTCCGGATGAGGCGGCCGTTCTCGAGGCCACCGCCATCACCCGCCGGCTCCGTCCCGACATCTACATCATCGCCCGAACCAACTATGCGTCACAGGGTATGCGCTGCACCCAACTCGGCGCCGACGACGTAGTCAAAGCCGAACAGGCTGTCGCCGTCCAGTTTTATGAACTGCTTAGCGCCCGGTTGGGCCTGACCTCGAAGCCGGCCTGACCCTGATCGCGGTTAAGCGGCGGCTTTAGCAAATTCCGTTTAAGGATTCAAGCGCAAACTGCAAGAAATGCACCGGACCTGACGAATTGCTATGGCCCTCAGGGCGATCACCGCGACGAGGCACGTTACTGAATGGCTGGCGGCAGGATTCGACCACCTTCACGGCCGTTCGGCGGTTGTGCTGCGGATGATTTCACTGGCCTTGTCGTCGACCAGGTTCAGGGCCCCCAGGCCCTGACTGGCGGCCGTGCGTATGACCAGGTCTTTTTCGTCGCGGGCAATGCGGATCAGGCGGTTTACCTGGGCAGGCTCCAACCGATTACCGAATCGCCGGGCCGACTCGGCCAGCGAGCCGAACGCGGCCACCCGAAGACTCATCTCGTTCGATTCGTCCAGTGCCACGTGGGCGATGGCCCGCTGCGCCTCCGCCGAGTTATTCAAGGCCAGAACCGACGCCGCCGTGGTCTGCAACTGCTCATTCGACGCCCCCAGGGCAGATATAAGTGCCGGCGTGGCCGGTGAAATGTCGAATACCGTTCGGCCGTCAACGGCCATGATGCGCAGCGTTTCCGCAGCCTTGAGGGCCAGAGCCAAAGCCATGCCGTTGTTAATCACCGCCCGGCCGGCCTGGGAGCCCGCCCTCATCAAAGCATCGGCAAGATCCGCGTCCGCCGCGGTCGCCGGAATCAATGTGAGAAACGAATGTCCCTTGGCCAGTTCCTCGGCCGTCAGGTTCTGCCGCCGCTTGTACATCAAGACGACCGGAGTCTTCTCGAACAGGAACTCCGACCGGAGCAGGTTGAGCGCCCCGGCGGCGTTCGGATCCTCCACGTCGGTCGCAATAATCACGCCGGACAATTGCTGAAACTCTGCCCGCGCCCGCTGCAATCCCTGAAGGAAATTGGTCGAAGCCACCACCTCCCGATCACCCGATCGTAGCGAACTGGCCACACGATTCAGATTGGATTCATCCGCATCAACAACGAGTATCTGCTCGCGCCCGGTCAGCCCCAGAGCCGTGGCCAGCGTCGGCACGACCAGTTCGGAATCAAGAAACGGGCTTCGCGGCAGCGCGGCGCCAAGCGCCAGGGCCGCGCGGAGGCGCACC
>JBGTDB010000297.1:0-25321 GCA_041748515.1 Phycisphaerae bacterium | reverse complement strand
TGGGGAGATCGGCGCGGGGCATTCCGTAACGGCCCTTTATGAAATCGTACCGGCGGGCGGAGCGGTTGAAACTTCGTCGGTCGATCCGCTTAGGTATCAGACAGCTATGCGACCGTCGGCCCACGCGAACTCCGGCGAAATGATGACCGTCAAGCTGCGTTACAAGCTCCCGGACGGCGACACAAGCACGCTGATCGAAATGCCGCTGTTCGATGACGGCTTCACCTTCGCGGAAAGCTCGGACGTCCTGGCCTTTGCTGCGGCCGTCGCGTCGTTTGGGATGATCCTGCGCCGCTCGCAACTGGTTGGAGATCTCGATTATGCCACGGTCATCGAGCTGGCCGAAGGTGCCATCGGCGAGGATCCATTCGGCTATCGCGCCGAATTCGTGAATCTCGTCCGAATGGCGAGCCAGATTGACCCGCGCCATTAGGTCATCGAATTTGCCCTGCTGAACTCTTTCCGCCGCTCGAATCGCCGCCATCCACCTTGGCGAACGGCCGGAGGATTTGTTCTCTGATTTCGGGCGGGAGGCCCGCGATTTGATTGGCGAGCACGTCCTTCACGCCTGCGGGAGAGGCGTCGAGCAGTTGCTCGATCATCGCGCTTCGCTCGCTTCGATCGGCCGACTCGAAACGGCGTACGAACTCGGCGGCGCTGGCCTTGGCCAGGTCGGCCTCCGTGTGATCGTCCAGCTCGAGCAGGACGCCGACCGGATTGTGCCGCGAGCGCTCCCGAAGCTCGACAAACTCCGGGTCGGCCGAGAGGCTCTCCCGAACCATGTCGATCATCTTCTTCTCATAATCCGCGACGCGGGCGTAGGACGAACCCGTCTCGCGGGCGATGCGGCGCAGGGCCTTTCGGGCTTCGGTGCGCGGGACCAGGAGCCGCTCCTCGACCAGCCGATGGATCAGCTCCGGTCGATCGTCGCGGGCGGCCGCCCGCACGGATTGCACCCGCTGGGCGGCGTGACGCAGGGCCCGCTCATACTTGCCGCGAAGTCTATCGCCGATGGTCTCGCCCGACGGGGACTCGGTGGGGTTCTGTCGAGACGAAAGGGCATAGAAAACCGGCGAATCACTCAGCGATCGAACCGACGGCGGCGACGACGGATCGAGCGGCGCGTTTCCCGGCCGCTCATTTGGATCCGCTTCTTTCCGGCCGCGCTTTCCGCGGCGGCGGCGGGCGTCTTTGGGCCTGGCGATCATGGTGAACTTCTCCTGTAGGGCCCGGCTGACGGCCTGGTGAATGCGGGGCAGGGCGAACGCGGCGAAAGGAATCCCCCGGGCGGGATCAAAATCCACGGCCGCGCGGATCAGGCCCAGGCAACCTTCCTGGAACAGGTCTGGCCATTCCCTGTCGCGCTTCGGCCGGGCCAGCCCCGGCACGAATCGGCGCAGATGCACCCCGATCAGTCCCAGGTTGTCCCGCACCAGCTCTTGCTGTTCCGGCGTCAGTGGATTCACTTTCGCGGCCCCCGGCCACCCTGCGTCACTTACCAAACGTATACCTAACATACGACCGGCCGTCAGGCAGGTCAAGAGCCATTTACGGCTCGAAAACGCGGGTGGATGGAGCGGGAGGTCCGTGGAGTCCATCGACATTGGGATGCCGATAGCTGAATATCAGGTCCATGCAGATCTGTTTGTGGTGTTCCTACGACCTTTCCGGCCTGCCGGAGCGGCACACCTGTCCGGAGTGCGGCATGGAGTACGACCCGCATGCGTTTGCGATTGAGTTGAAGGCAAAGGGGCAATTTCCGTATCGGTTTTGGGCGATTCTTGGAGCCGTCATCCTTGTCCTGCTGCTAATGACTAGCGGCGTCAAATTTCAACAACTGTTCTTTTTCGGAATGGCGGCGGCCGCTCTTTTCTCCCTTCTGAGCAGACTGTCGTCTGGCGATATACGAACTTCAAGGGTCATCCTGAACGTCGCGGGCTTGCACTATTGTCCCGAAGGTTCGGAACGAACGAGCGTGCCCTGGACGAAGATCGGAAGAGTTCGACAATGCTGGATCAATGGCGATCTGATCCTATCGACGTCCGTTGGGCGACAAGTGCTTCGGATTCCGCGAAGCCAACTTGATTCAGCCAAGTACGTTCGGACCGTCATCGATGAAATCAACAAGGCAATCGAAACCTATAGGTCCGATGGTCCGCTCAGCGCCAACATCTCACGATAGCTATAGCGCTCCGTTCTTCGGCAAGGCGCGACTTCGCGTTGTAGTATCAATTGTCACGACTAATCCCGCGTCTCGACCAATCAGTCTTGGCGCGTTACGTGACTTCGCTCGTCGAATGGCGTAATACGTGAGAGGGTTTCGAAGGGGCGATGCCCCAATTCTGAATTCCCAATTCATCATTCCGAGTTTTCCGGCACCAAGCCGCTGCGGAGTGTGTTTTCGGTGATGCATTGGGCGTCCATGAAGTGCAACAAGTAATCCGGCGAGCCGGCCTTGACGCCGGTGCCGCTGAGTTTGAATCCGCCGAAGGGCTGGGCGTCCACCTGCGAACCGGTGATGCGACGATTGATGTACAGGTTGCCAACGGCGAACGCGCGGCGAGCCAATTCGATGTTGGCCGGGCTTCGCGAGAACACGCCACCGGTCAGCGCGTAAGGGGTTCCGTTCGCGATGTCGATGGCTTCCTCAAACGTCGCCGCCCGCAGCACCGCCAGCACCGGCCCGAAAATTTCCTCCTGCGCAATGCGAGCGTCCGGACTTACGCCGGTGAAAATGATTGGCGCAACAAAATAGCCGTCGTCGCATTCGGGCGGCAGCTTCGGCTGTACGAGCAGGCCCCCGACAAAGCTGGATTTAAACGAGCCATGCCCGCCGGTGAAGCCGGGTTTAGGCTGGCTTTGCCCGCCCGCAATGTTGGGTTTAATAGGGCGGTGCTCCCCCGCCTGGGGTGGGCCCTGTCTGCATTCACGCTTGCCGATTTCAATGTATTCGTTGATCCGATCGCGCGCGGCCGCGTCGATCACCGGGCCGATGGTGGTGGAGGCGGCATCGGCCGGGCCGATGATGGCGCTTTCGACGGCTTCCTTCAGTCGTTCGCATAAGGCGTCGTGAATCGCATCCAACGCAATCACGCGGCTGCAACTGCTGCACTTCTGTCCGGCAAAGGCAAAGGCAGATTCCATGATTGCGGCGGTAGCCGCGTCGAGGTCGGCGTCGTCATCGACAATGATCGCGTTCTTGCCGCCCATTTCGACGATCATCTTTTTAATGAAGTTTTGCCCCGGCCGGGTGCGCGAGCCCGCCTGTAGCACCTGCGTCCCGGCCTCGGCCGATCCGGTGAACGCAACAATGGAGACGTCGCCGTGCTCGACGAGGTGTTGGCCGATGGTTTCTCCCGGCCCCGGAAGAAAGTTCACCACGCCCGGAGGAAAACCGACGTCGTGAATCATTTCGACCAGCTTGGCCGCGACGACCGATGCCTGTCGGGCGGGTTTGATCACGACCGTATCTCCGGCCGCCAGCGGCGCGGTGGTCATGCCCGTAAGGATCGCCAACGGAAAGGCCCAGGGTGAGATGACGGTGCAGACGCCCTTCGGACGGTATGAGAGCGAGTTGTCCTCGCCGGGGAGGTTTCGCAGGCGCGGATGGGACGCAATCCACTCGATCTGCTCGGCATAGTAGCGGCAATGGTCGATGGCTTCGCTGACGTCGGCGTCGGCCTCGCGCCAGGGTTTGCCGACTTCGACAATCATGACCGCGGCCAGTTCGAACCGCCGCATTTCCAGGCGATCGGCTAGCTTGCGCAGCAGGGAGGCTCGCTCGGCCGCCCGCGTCTTTTTCCATTTTTGAAATGCCCTATGGGCGGCGGCGATGGCCTGATCGGCCTCGACGCTCGTGGCCATGGCCATGTGTCCTAAGGTTTCGGCCGAGTTGGAGGGGTTGTGCGACGCAAACCAATGATCGGTGGTGATCGCCTGCCCATCAATCACGATCGGGCGTCGCCGTCCGAACTCGCCGCGAACAGACTCGATCGCGGCGAGCATCTTTCGGCGATTTTCTTCCGAGGAGAAACTGGTGTTGGTCGCATTGCGAAAGGCGATCATGCATTCCTCCGGATAAGTGGGGGGATCCTCCCCTTGAACCCGGCTCGGCCGGTTGCGGTAGGACCGACGCGGGCCAGTGGGTTTTGGTGTGCCTTGCGAATGGGTCGCCCGGCCGTTCAGTTGCGGATCGGCCAGCAGCCGATCATAAGCGCCGCGATCCGAGAAACCCTGTTTGAGGAAGCCCTCGTTGGACGAGTTTTCCAGAAGCCGTCGAATCAGGTAGCCCATGCCCGGCATGAGATCGCCATAGGGGCAATAAACGCGAACGCAACGGCCCATCCGCACCATGGCGTGCTTGAGCGGATCGCCCATGCCGTGGAGCATCTGCACCTCGTACGAGTTCGGCGACAGACCCAGTTCTTCCGCGACGGCGCAAACGAAAGCGAGCGAGCGAACGTTGTGGCTGGCAAAAGCGGGCCGGATCAGATGCTCGTTTTCGAGCATGGTGCGGGCCATACGCTCGTAGCAGGCGTCCGATTGCCACTTCTGCTGCCAGACCGGGGGCTCATGATTGTTACGCACGGCCGCCGCCGTTTCGGCGTCCCAATAGGCCCCCTTCACCAGGCGAACGGCGAAGCGTGCTCCGCGTTTCTGGGCCCATTCAAGCAGATCGGCCAATGCCATTTCGCCGCGGGTCAGATAGGCCTGGAGCACGATGCCGACGTCCGACCAGTCGCGGAGTTCCCGTTCCATGAGCAATTGCTTGAACAGTTCAAGCGTCAGGTCGTGATACTTGGACGACTCCATGTCGATGTTGATGAAGGCTCCGGCCTGCCTGGCATGAAGAAGCAGCGGACGCAGCCGCGCACAGACCGAGGCGATCGATCGGGCGGGGTCGATCGAGTCGAAATGCGGGTCGAGGCTGGTAAGCTTCACGGACAGATTGAGCCGCGGCATGGTCGGGGGCACAGCCCCCTTAAACCCGGCTTTGCCGGGCGAGTCCGGATAAGTGCCTGCCACGCCCGCCCCGCGTTCGTCGTGATCGAGAAGCGGAACGGTCGTCCACGATCGGACAATCGGCGAAAGCCGCTCGATCAGTTGATGATAGGAATTCGCGTACCGATCTGCCTGTGCATTGCTGGTAGTGAATTCGCCGAGCACATCGAGCGTAAAGGCCATTTTATCCAACCGAAGGCGCCGAAGCGTTTTGATGACACTGGGCACGTCGAATCCGGTGATGAACCGACCGGCCATCATCGTCGCCCCGAATCGCGCCGATCGACCGATGAGTTCGTCGCGAAACTGCTGCAACATGCTTCTGTTCGCCAAAGGCCGATCTGAACGCGATGTGCCACCGATCAATCCGAAAATTCCCCGGGGCAGCTCGACAAAACGGGGGGCGAGGTACTCGCGAAGGTGCCGGGCGATGTTGGCGTTTGTTTGCAGGCTGGGCAAACAATCGACGAACTGATAGGCCCGCGTTCGCAATCGTGGATCGGAGTCGACCAGTTGCGTCGCCCGCTCGAGCCACCAGGCCTTGTGCCAGATAGCCGGTTGGGCGCAGTGGCACAGTTCAAAGATGCGCCGACCGATCTCCAGCACGCGCGACTGGATTAACCCTTTTCTGTCCAGGCGCCGGATGGGATTGTAACTTTGCGCGTGACCATCAAGGGCGCCATTCCTGTCATCCTGGGCCACGCGAGACTTCTCGCCGTCAAATCGCCAGGGACGGCGGGATTCTTCGTCTGGCCTGGAATGAGAAGTTGCGGCGCGGCTCGTCGATGAAGCCGAGGCCGTTGATGAGCTGTCCCCGTCGTGTTGCACGATTCATCCCTGTGTTACGTCGGCCGCCATCTCGCTCATCTCCGGCGTTACACGCACAATTTCCCGAGCAGTCAAAAAGACGAGATGACAGGCGCGCACCGGACGTCGCCACAGCCGAGCCATCGCCCGGGCATATAGCGTCACCTGCGGCGCGTAGTCTCTCGCCCGTTCCGCCGCTTCAGTCGGCTCGATTGCATCGGTCTTAAAGTCAATGATATCGAGCGAATCGCCGCCGACGATAATTCCATCTACTATTCCACGAACCAGCACACGATCACCCGGCGAGGCCGGGCTTGAGCGGGCCACGCCCGCCGGCGAAGCCGGGTTTAAGCGGGCCGTGCCCGCTGACGCAGTCGAGTTTGAGAAGGCACCGCCCGATTGCTGTGTTGCGATCGAACGATCAAAAAACTCTACCGGCTCGGTAGCGACAAATCGAAACTCCCGTCGATAGCCATCGCCCGCCGCCCGAATCGCCGACGCCAGCGGCGATGAGACGAACCAGGCCAGCGCGTCGACGTCCACAACCGCGCGATCCGAATCGGACAGTAATCCGCAAGAAACCAGCCGGTGCAATTCCGATGCCACAACCTCCGAGAAACCCTTGCCCAAACCGGGCGTCGGGCGGCCTTGCTCTCCGGCCGTCGCGTTGGCGAAGTCCAGATGCTGAAGCACGCGGTGCATTACGATTCCTCGGTGCGGGGCGTCCTGGCGCTCCTGGAAATCGTATTTTGATGCCGGAAAATCAAATGCCGCCACATGCAGCCCGGACGCGGATCGGCTCGGGTTCTCGGAATCCTCCAGAAAGTCGTACGCCCCTTTGAAGGCGCTGGCCGCGGCCGTTGCCCCGACAGAGGTGCTGGCCAGATAGGGATATACGAATTCAAGCCGCCTCCGTAATTCCGCCGCGTCCGGACCCTTGCCTTCAGCCAATACAGGAGCAAGGGCAGCCGAATTGTCAACCGGTTCGCCCGGCGGCAAGGGTGCGAGCTCGGCTACCGCCCGGCGAAGCTGCTCATTGGTATCGCGGGGCGATTGAAGCCGCCAGTGGCTCATCGACTCCAACGCATGAAGCTCAACAGAGAACAACCCGGATTGCTCGGCACCCCTTGCAAAATGATTGTCCTGCGCGATCACCGGGAGAATCCAATCGAGCGGAGTCCGCGCACTGGCAATGCGCAGCCGTGTAAGAGGCGGGCCCGGATGAATCGCGGAATCACTTTCTTCCTTCTGCGTTTCACCCCCGGCATGAATGCCGGGGCTCCGAACTACCGGCGAAGCCGGATTTAAGCGGGCTGTGCCCGCCCGCCCCACATCGTCTGTGGAACCAACCATGATCAGCTTCTCACGGGCCCGCGTCATAGCCACGTAAAGGATGCGAAGCTCTTCCTCTCGGGCGGTCTGCTCGATTTCCAACGCGACCAGTCGATGCGCGGGCGAAGGGAACTCGATCATTCGATCGGTGTCCACCACCCGAAGGCCGATCTTGGGACCCCCGGCGCAGCCGGGTATAAGCGGGCTTTGCCCGTCGGCGCAGCCGGGTTTATGCGGGCTTTGCCCTCGCTCGAAAACCATCCGCCCGTTTCGGTCTCCCAGGTTGAACTGCGTCCCCAGCCCGGCCACGAAAACCAGTGGAAACTCCAGCCCTTTAGATTGATGAATGCTCATCACGCGAACCACGTCTTCCGATTCGCCGATGACCGGAGCGACGTCCAGTTCGCGATCGTCGGATTCGAGGGACTCGAGGTATTGAAGAAATCGGTGTAAGCCCTGCCGACGAAACGTGCTGAACTGCCGAGAGAGGTCGTGCAGCTTAAGCAGGTTGGCCCGCCGTTGCGAGCCGTTGGGCAGCCCGGCCGCATAGGCCATGAAGCCGTTATCCTCCAGAATTGTCCAGAGCGTTTCGGGTAGGGGACGGCGGCGCACCGACCGGCGCAATCGATCGACGCCCGCGAAAAAATCACTCAGCCGGTCGCGCAGAGCACGATCCGGGCCCCCGGCAAGGCCGGGTTTGAGGGGGCTATGCCCCCGCTCCGCGTACTCGGCCACGGCCTGATGAAACGGGATAGATGAATCGAGAAGCCGCACTTCCGCGAATTCGTCGGCGGAGAGTGACAGGCCGAGAATTCCGCTTCGCAGCACCGCAGCCAGAGGAATATCCTGCTGCGGATTGTCCAGAACCTTGAGCGCGGCCACCACATCGCGAACTTCCCGGGCTCCAAACAGCGACCCGCCCACCTGGGCGAAAGTGGGTATGCCCATCGCATTGAGCACGGCCGCCACCCGCTCGGCATTGAATTTCGTGGCCCGAAGAAGCACGGCCACGTCGCGATATCGCTTTGGCGGGCCGGGTTCATCGGCCCGCGCGGCGTTCCCTTCACCCTTAGTCGCGGAGGAGCGGGGAGGGGCCGACGGCGGGGGGCATAGCCCCCTCAAACCCGGCGTTGCCGGGTTGTTCCCCGATCGCCATTCGCGAATGCGCAGGCCGATCAGATAAGCTTCGCGTTCGATCGACGACCACTGCGCCGGGTCGGCCGGATTCTCGAAGGCCACTCGGGTCTCGTCGTCCGAATCGACCTCCGATTCGTCGCCGCTATCATCGTTGGCGTTGTCGCTCCCATCTTCGACGCTCGCGATTCGCACCGGGGGCACAGCCCCCTTAAACCCGGCTTGGCCGGGACGCCTCTCGATCAAATGGATTTCGATCGACTCGGGAGGCATAGCAGGATCGAGTTTTCGCCCGGGCCGAAGCTCGGCGTGTTCGTCGTAGCGAATAGTTCCCAGGCCGTTCATCAATGGACGAAACAGGACGTTGGCGGCCTCAAGGATCTCAGGCCGGCTGCGGAAGTTGTTTTGAAGGTAAATGGCTTCCCCGGCATTGGAAGATTTCGTCGGCGATTGTTGAAATCGTTGTAACCGCTCCGAGAAGATGCCCGGCTCGGCCAGCCGGAATCGATAGATGCTTTGTTTCACGTCGCCGACGACAAAAAGATTGTCCGACGCCTTAGGGTCGGATTCGCGCGAGACCAGCGAGAGAATCGCCTGCTGAATCGGATTGATATCCTGGAACTCATCGACCAGAACATGGGCGAACCGATCATGCAACGTTTTTGCCACTTCCGAGGGAGCGAAGACGGTGTCCCGCCCGTCCGCCCCGTGCGGTCGCGGTTCCGTCAGAAGTTCGAACGCGAATCGCTCCAGATCGGAAAAGTCCAGCACGTTCATCCGACGCTTGCGAGCGGCATAAGCGTCGTGAAACATGCAAACGAGGTCGGCCAGCGTGGCGGCATACGGTGCGGTCCTCGCCAGGTTCTCCGCCAGTTCGCCAATGGAAAAGAGGGTAAACTGCTTGATCAGTCGAGAGTCAAAGGCCGATTTGGCGTCATTGTAGACCTTCTTCGCAGCTTCCTTTGCCGCCAAACCTTCTAAATCGTCCGCATCGACTTTGGTCGGCTTCGTTCGTGAAAATGTAAACGATCCAACTTCGGAGCGAATCGCCTCGAAGCCAACCAGTCGGGCCCGCACAGGCTCAGGGAGCCATTGAAACCCCCCCCATTCCGCCGAGATTTTTTCCTCGATTGCGGCGGAATCGTCAGTCCCCCTACTCGAAGCACATTTGGTCGTCCATGTTTCCAGCGCTTCGGCGAGCGCGTCAAGTTGCGCCGCATAGTTCGCCGCGGCCGAATGGCCGCCGCTTGTTTCGGCCATCATGTCGCGGCAGTGTTCATGCTGAAGTCGCAGTTCGGTTTCAAATTCATCCGCCAGCCGCAGCAACACAATCTCGCGCCGGTTGCTCAGGGAGGCAACCGCCTCATTCAACCATCCGAGCCAGTCCGGAAGTGACGTCGTGAACTCATAGAGTCGAAGTACGAAGCGCCCAATAGCGTGGTCTTCGCCCAGACCGTAATCGTCCACCAGCCGGCAGAACCGGGCGGCGATCGATCGCTCGAAACCATCATCGCCCGGTGCGAGCGCCGGCAAGCCGCCCTCTGTAGGGGGCACGGCCCCCTTAAATCCGGCCTCGCCGGTTGTATCTCCGGCGGTTTGTAACTCGACACCCTTTGGCGCAAACAGCTCCTCCGCCCCGAGTGGATCGTGCGGCCGGGCCGAAAGCGAAGCCCCTTCAGGCCCGGCGTTGCCGTGGGCCTTATAAAGATCCGCGAACAAATCGCGAAGTACTTCCTGTTTGAGCAGGGCCGCCTCCTCGGCGTCCATAACTGTGGCCGTCGGATCGATCCCGATTTCGCTGAACCATCTCCGCACCAGCCACAGGCAGAAGGAGTGAATCGTGCTGATCTGGGCGGAGTCGGCTAAAGCAAGTTGATCGTGAAGCCGAGCGGCGCGACCGGGTTCAGACGGACCGGTTCCGCCGCCTCGCAAAGCGGGAGGCGTTGCCCCCCTCTCCTCGGTTTCGCCGCCGGGCACTGCCCGGTCTAACCCGGCTTCGCCGGGGGACACCGCCCCCTTAAATCCGGCTTCGCCGGCTGCCCGGTTTACGCCGGCGGCGTCGGCGCGTGTCCGAATTGACTCGATGATTCGCGAGCGCATTTCGGCCGCGGCTGCATCGGTAAAGGTCAGGACCAGCAGCTCATCAATCCCGCACCGCCGCGACCCGGGGGGCACAACCCCCTTAAATCCGGCTTCGCCGGTCGACGCCGCAATCTCACGGTCGCGGCTCTGATCTCCGGCTGCGACGGGGGCGTTCGCCCCCTTAAGCCCGGCTTCGCCGGGGGCGTCGCAAACCAGATAGGCACATCGCTCAGCGAGGACGGCCGTCTTGCCGGATCCGGCCGCAGCCGAAACGATCACACTCCGGCCTGTGGTCCGGATCGCCGCGAGTTGCTCGGGCGTGGGCATAAATGCTGGGGCGGACATCGCCGCGAATTGTAAGACCGGAATGCCTTACGCTAAAGTTACCTGAAAGAAGGGGTCCGCAACCGTTGGGGGAAACCCCTCGGCTACACATTCAGGGCATAATCGAATACCCTGCCGGTCATGCTTGCTGAATCCCTGCGAACCCGCGGCGTTTACTTCGCGTTTCTTTTCGGGCCGCCGCGCGCCATCGAGCGCTCCGAAGCCTCCAAAATACACAATCGAATCTGCGACGAGTTCAAGCTCGACGACTTTGCCTTCAAGTACACCCGAGCCCAACAGGGCATCAAGGACGCATCTCGCGGTTTCGGCATCGTGGTCGAGCGGGCCGAAGGCAGCGGCAAGTTTCGCATCGTTCTCGATCATGCCGGAGGTACTCGCCCGATCCGTCTGCTCCTGGAATACCAATGGCCGGTCTCTGCTGAGATCGACGCCAAAGAACGCTTCGACATGGCCTCCAAGGCCGTCTTCGGCGCACTGGAAGGTGACTGCCGTCGCGTGCTGGCCGAGGCCCGCATTCGGGCTCAGTGCGGAGCCGCAGGCGGAGGGGCCCGGGAATTCATCACCAACCACCTATTGCGACTGTCCGGCGGTCGGTCATCGGTATTGGGTTCGCCGCTCACCTTCGCCTCAGTCAGTCTGCACGCAGCCCCACCCGACCCAACCAATGACCCCCTCGCCGACCCCATTCGAGAGTTAACCATAGAAGTTCTTCGCGACGAACCCAAGTCACTGTATCTGGAGTTTGCCGCCCGCTGGGGCCAGGCCCCGGCCGGTGCCCGCCACATCGACGCGGCCATGCTCCGTCCCATCGACGAAACCCCGAGCGCCTATCTCGACGCCGCCCACGAGAACCTCCGCAATGCGATCACCTCCCTTGGTGCCGATCCCGAATCACGAGTCTGACCGGTCCTAATAACACTCAATTCTCTGGCACGCAGTTTGCTAGCTCTTTTGGTTTATTGAGGCGGGTGTTGGCCAATCAGGGCCGGTATTAACGGATCGGCGGGCATAGCCCGCTCAAACCCGGCTTCGCCGGGGCCGTGCGGGCGGCAGTGGTCGCTTCGACCCCCCCACGGGGGATGCGGCACGCCTGCGGGGCTCCCGTTGTTAGGGAGAGTTCGATGGCTGAGTTACTCATGGGCGACGAGGCGGTCGCGGTGGCCGCGCTGGACGCGGGGATTCGCGGGGCCTTTTCTTATCCCGGAACGCCGGCGACCGAGATCTTCGAGTGCATCCGCTCCCGCGCCGGGGATTCGCTTGCGGCCGGTTGGGAGACGGATTCATCGTCTGGCGCTGGCCCAGGGATAGTGGGCACGGCCCTCCCTACGTCGGCTCCGCCGGGGGGCACAGCCCCCCTAAACCCGGCTCCGCCGGGCGTCGCCGCGCGGTGGTCGGCCAATGAGAAAATCGCCTACGAAGAAGCTCTGGGCGTGTCTTATCTCGGCGGACGATCGATCGTTTCGATGAAGCACGTCGGACTGAACGTCGCCGCGGATCCTTTCATGAGTTCGGCGCTGACCGGGGCGCTGGGCGGTCTGGTGGTGGCCGTCGCCGACGACCCCGGAATGCACTCCTCACAGAACGAACAGGACACTCGCTGTTATGCCGAGTTCGCTCGCGTGCCGCTTTTCGAGCCGAGCAACCAACAGGAATGCTACGACGCAACGCGACTGGCTTTCGAACTCTCCGAGGAACTGGGCATTCCGATCGTCATTCGCCTGGTAACGCGACTGGCTCACAGCCGCGCGCCCGTTGTTCGATCCGCGCCGAGCGAACCCAGGCCGCTCGACAAACGCGGGGATTCAGCCAATTGGATTCTGCTTCCGGTCAACGCCCGACGCCGCAACCGGAAACTGATTGCGTTTCAGGAAACGCTGGTCCACACCAGCGAGCGGCTGCCATTCAATGAACTGACCCTTCGAGGGCCCAAGGGGATTATTGTTTGCGGAATCGGCAACAACTATGTCCGCGAGGCGATCGGAGAGAATTCGAACTACTCGGTTTTGAAGATTGGCACTTATCCCGTTCCCGCGACGCAGCTTCGCTGGCTTGTGGACCATTGCAGCGAAATCCTCGTGGTTGAGGACGGATATCCTTTCGTTGAAATGAAATTGCGCGGCCTGCTGGGCGTTCCCGGCAAATTTATCCGCGGTCGGTGCAGCGGCGAGCTTCCGCCGGACGGCGAGTTGAATACGAACCTGGTGCGATCGGCACTGGGGCTTCTGGACGGCCGACGACGTGACGGCGGGGGGCATAGCCCCCTCAAACCCGGCGTTGCCGAGGGGCATGGCCCGCTTAAACCCGGCTTTGCCGGGGCTGGTTTGGGGCAAATTCAGGCCGATTCGGACCTTCCGGCGCGCCCGCCGTGCCTTTGCCAGGGCTGCCCGCATTGCGACACGTTTCAGATGATTAATGACGCACTCCCGCCCGGCGTCAAGCCGCTGCTCTTTGGCGACATCGGCTGCTACACGCTCGGGGCCCTGCCGCCGTACAACGCCGTGGACACCTGCGTGGAGATGGGCGCATCGGTGGGCATGGCACTAGGCGCCGCCAAGGTCGGCGCTCATCCCGTGATCTGCACGATCGGAGATTCAACTTTCACTCACTCGGGGATGGGCGCGGTACTCGCGGCCGCCCGAGAAAACGCCAACATGACGGTGCTCATTCTGGATAACGCGGGCATCGCGATGACCGGCGGGCAAGATGTATTCGTCACCGGCGAAGACTTTATCCGGCTGTTGCGCGGGCTTGGCGTGGATGCCCATCGAATCATTCAGATTGATCCGGTCAAAAAAGAGCACGCGCACAACGTGTTGCTTCTCAAGGAGGCCATTGCATACCCGGGGCTTTCCGTGGTCATTGCCACGCGCCCGTGTATCCACATGAAGCGCCGGGCTTATGACCCGGCACCCGCAGCTCGGGTCAGGCAATTGCGGGCAAGGCCCGCTTAAATCCGGCGTTGCCGGCGGGCAAAGCCCGCTTAAACCCGGCTTCGCCGGGCGTCCGCGGAGTCGAACGTGCCGGCCCAGTGACACAATTTGGGGAATCGGTATGGAACGCAACATTATTCTGGCGGGCGTCGGCGGGCAGGGAATTCTGACCATCGCCCATGTTATTTCCGCGGGGGCGGTGCGCCGCGGATGGCATGTGAAACAGGCCGAGGTCCACGGCATGTCCCAGCGCGGCGGTGCGGTCTATTCGCACCTCCGCCTGGCCGATCACCCGATCCACAGCGACCTGATCCCCGACGGCGAATGCGACCTGATCGTGGCCATGGAGCCGCTCGAAGGCCTGCGATACGTATCGCAGCTCCGAGCCGAGGGAGCGATCATTTCCGGGCTGACGCCGTTTATCAACATTCCCAACTATCCGGCACTCGATGAACTGCTCGGCAGGATCGCCGCCCGCCCCGAGCACGTCCTGGTAGACGCCGATCGACTGGCCAGGTCGGCCGGGGCGGGACTGGGGGCGAACTGCACGCTACTGGGCGCGACGGCACATTTTCTTGAGCTTCAACCCGACGAACTCGAAGAGTTGCTTTGCCACCATCTGGCGGCCAAAGGGCCGCGCATCGTCGAGGCCAACCGCAAGGCGTTTCGACTCGGCTACCTCGCGGCCGATGGGTATCGCGAGGGCTTGGCCCGCGGAGTCATGATCCGTGATTTGCGAACCTGGGCGCATTCGGTGTCGATGGAAGAACTGGCGAAGCACGATGGGCAAGCCTGGTTCGCGGCTTCGGGAAAATCTACTGACGCGGACACCGCCGCCACTATCCCGACATTCTCAGGGGGACTGCCAATATATGCGGCCCAGGCCGTTTCCGAGTTGCTCGATGATATTCATCGCAAGGGGCGGACGCAGCTCCGCGAGCACGAGGTCTATCAGATTATTGAGCACGTTGGGGCGATCACGCCGCCGCATTACGTGTTTATCCCCGCGGGAACGGATGTCGCGGCCGAAGCTCTCGAATCGTTTCCGGGCGATACAGTGGTTGTAAAAATCGTCTCGGCCGACGTGGTCCACAAGAGCGATTCCGGCGGCGTCTTGTTCATACGAAAATCTGCGGATGTCTTGAAATACGAAATCCGCAAGTTGTACGAAAAACAGGTCGAAAAAGGGTCAACGATCGACGGCGTGCTGCTTGTCGAATTCATCGAGCATGATGACAGCGGATTTGGAAAGGAGCTGTTCGTCGGCATCCGCGCTTCGCGCTCCTTCGGTCCCGTGATTGTCGCGGGCGTCGGCGGAATCGACACGGAGTACCTTGCGGAACGGATGCGCCCGGGCGCCGCCGCGGCCAGGGCCCTGGCTACCGACACGACGGCTGAAGAATTCCTGGAGCTCTTCAAGACCACGGCCGCGTACGACGTGGTCGCCGGGAAAGCTCGTGGGCATCGCCGCGTCGTCTCCGACGGCGAACTCCTTCGATGCTTTCGTGCTTTTCTCGCTCTGGCTCGCGAGTTCTGCGTCGAACGAGGAGACGGGCGACCGACCCTCGCCGAACTGGAAGTCAATCCATTCGCATTCGTCCGGCAGAAAATGGTCCCGCTTGACGGTCGCGGTCGACTGGGTCCGATGCCGACGCCCGCCCCGCCCCGGCCGCTTGAGAACATCCGGGCCATGCTTGAGCCGGAATCCATTGCCCTTATCGGCGCTTCGGCGCAGCGCAGAAATTTCGCCCGCATCATCCTCAGCAACATCATTGACGCGGGCTTCCCGATCGAGAACGTCCACGTCGTGCATCCCGAGGCCCACGAGATAGACGGCGTCCGCTGCATTCGGAGCATCAAATTCACCGCCGAGCCGATCGATCTGCTGGTTGCGGCGGTAGCGGCGGAAAACGCCCCCCGCGTAATTGAGGAAGCGATTGAAAGCGGACGGGTCAAGTCCATCATCCTGATTCCCGGCGGACTCGGCGAGACCGAAGGAAGCGAATCGCTGCAGCATCGCATTCAAACGGCCGTCCACGCCTCGCGCCAGCGCCTTACCGACGAGCCAAAGGGCACCGCCCGGTCGTCTTCGGTATCCCCGGTTGTACTTGGCGGCAACTGCCTCGGCGTCCGCTCCAGGCCGGGACGCTATGACACGTTTTTTATTCCGTCGGAAAAGATGGATCCCCGGCGGCGTCAGCCCGCCAGCCCCACGGCGTTGATTACCCAGAGCGGCGCCTTGGCCATTACCCGGTTGGGTAATCTCGACTCGATCAACCCGGCCATTGCCGTAACCGTCGGCAATCAGACGGACATTACCGTGTCCGACATGGTTCGCGTGGTTGGCAGTCGGGACGACATCGTCGCCATTGGCGTATACGTCGAAGGGTTCAACGTGCTGGACGGTCTTGAGTTTGTGCAGGCGGTGGAGGAAGTCACACGGACGGGCAAGGTCGTCGTGTTCTACAAGGCGGGACGTACGCCGCAGGGTCGAACGGCCACTGCCGGTCATACGGCCTCAATCGCGGGAGATTTCGACGTCTGCCAGGCGGCGGTCGCCTCGGCCGGTGCGATCGTCGTCGATACGTTCAAGGAATTCGAGCAGCTTATCGAACTGGCGACGTTATTCTCAACAAAGATCATCGGCGGCGGGCAGGGTCCGATTGATCCCGGCTTGGCCGCCGGGCGCTGCCCGGATTCTCCCGGCTTCGCCGGACCCAATCGCCAATTGGATCGAGCCAAGATCGTTTCTCCCCTTCCCCTCGCCGGGCGGCGCATCGCGGCGATCACGAATGCCGGGGCGGAGGCAGTGGGCATCGCCGACACCATTCGCGGACCCCGCTATCAAGTCGAGATGGCCGAATTCAGCGAAGCAACTGTTTCACGCATTCAGCAGGCGCTGGCCAAGTGCAAACTCGACAAGCTGGTCAACGTATGCAACCCGTTGGATGTGAACCCGATGGCGGACGAGGACGTGTACGAATGCACCATTCGGGCGATGATGGACGATCCAGGGGTCGATGCGGTCGTCGTCTCATTGGTACCGTTCACGCCGCACTTGCTGACCACGCCCACGGAAATCAACGACCCCAGAAGTCTGGCCCATCGCATCCCGGCGATTTTTCAGACTTCCACGAAGCCGATGCTGGTGGTGATCGACGCAGGACGACCCTATGACGTGCTGGCCGGGGCGTTGCGCCAGGCTCGCGTCCCCGTCTTCCCGACCTGCGACCAGGCCATTCGTTCACTAGGTCGGTACCTGCACCATTTCAGCCAGCGAAACAGCCCGAGAAAGCCCAGATTCGCCGCCGGGCGCTGCCCGGTCTAACCCGGCTTAGCCGGGGGGCACAGCCCCCTTAAACCCGGCTTCGCCGGCTAGCGGAAAGTTGAACTTTGCCCACTCCTGGTTGGGACGCTGTCTCTTCATCGTGGTATAATCCTTCACAAACGGGTGATTCATCAACTCTCCACGCTCGCCGGAGAGGATTGCGCACAATGGCGGTTTCGATTTGCAACCTTGATCCCCGCTCCGGGAGTCGGGTAGGGCAAAGATCATCTTTGCCTTGCCCTTCGCTTCGGAACGGATTCGCCGCGTGGGCGGCAATTCTGGGATTGCTGGGCATTGCCATCGCCCGTGTTCATGCGGAATCTCCGGTCGAAAGGTCGAACGGCATCGAAAAAACGGAAATGAAATCCGTCGCGCCGACGGATGCACCACCGTCCGAGCCCGAGTTCGTCCTGATCCTGGGGCAGATTACCAATTCCATCGGCGCGGGGTTGGACCAGGTCTCGGTATCGGTCTACCGGGTCGCGGCCGACGGCTCGCGCGGCGAATTGATCGCCACGGCCACGACCGATTCGATGGGCGACTTCGAGGTAAGAGCGGACCCTCCGGTGGATGGCGCGGCCTGGGTCACGTTTAACAAGCCATCGTTCGCCGAATTCGCCCAGCAGATCGAGCTTGTTTCGGGCGACCCGCCCTATCTCGCAGAGTCGCTTAAAGGCGCGCTGGCGCTCGTCGGCCGAATCGAGAACGCGACCGACCGGTCGCCAATCGCCAATGCGGCCATTGAACTCAGTGCGATGTACCAGCAATGGAAGGCAACAAGCGATGACAAGGGGGGGTTTCGCATCGACGGCGTGGCGCCCGGACGAGGCGAATTAACGGTAACGGCCGACGGGTTCGGACGAGAGCGTCGCCGGATTGCCAATATGAGCGATCCTTCGGACACGCCCGGCAAGAATGCCGGGGCCCCGAGCGAACTGGTCATCACGCTCAAACCCGAGCGAGTCGTGCGGATCATGGTTGTTGACAACGATGATCGTCCGATCGCCGGGGCAGTCGTAGAACTCAACGATCAGCCACGCGGGGACTACCGCACCGTTATCACCGACGAACTGGGGAAGGCGATCGTTGAAGGGCTGCACTTCGACGCGACGGAACTGGCCGTGCGATTGCGACACGATGACTTCGTCTCATCCGGGGACACAGCTCCTTTAAACGCGGCTTCGCCGCCGGGCACTGTCCGGTCTAACCCGGCTTTGTCGGGAGGAATTGATCGAATCATTCCACTTCCAGTCGATGAGATCGATTCATCGCACACGCTGATCATGCAGCGAGCGGGCAAAGTTCAAGGACTGGTCACCGATACCGACGGCAAGCCGCTTTACGGGGCCCGCGTCATCTCCGGGACCAATTGCTGGGCCGACTCACCACGCGGCTGGACGGATTTCGAGGGACGCTTTTCAATGGTTGGCATTCCGCCGGGTGAAACGGTGCTCACCGTACACCTCTCCGGGTTTTCGCCCGACCTTAGAGTCATCGATGCGCGACCTTCGGACCTTGGCGGAGGCACTGTCCGCTTAAACCCGGCTTCGCCGCCGGACGATGCCCGGTCCAACCCGGCTGCGCCGGGAGGCGGCAATTCCGTGAGCTTCACGCTCGAACGCGCGGCCGTCGTTCGCGGCAAGGTAACCGATTCCGATGGCGCCCCGATCCGCGGCGCGGAACTCGAAGCGATTCAGTGGCGAGGGTTTGAAACGTTATGCCTTCGAGCGATGACCGATGCCGACGGTTTGTTCGTTATGGAGAATTCACCGGCCGATGAATTTGAGGTTCAGGTCTTTGCTCCCGGAAGCCTGCCGAAAACAGCGGCCGTCGCGGCAAATCCGACCGCTCCGATCAGGATTCAGCTCGAGCGATCACCTGATCGGTCTGAGCGTCGCGCTTTGCCGATCGGCGAGGGCGTTCCAGATGTCACGGTGACTCTGCTAGACGGGAAGCCCTTCGACTTCACGGCGCAGAAGGGCAAAGTCGTCGTGGTCGATTTCTGGGCGACGTGGTGCGCGCCCTGCCTCGCGGAGATGCCCCGGCTGATTGAAACGCACGAGAAGTTTCGAGGCCGCAAGGACTTTGTCATGCTCGGCATCAGTCGCGACTTTTCTGAGCCCGACCTGCGGAGCTTTTTGCAGAAGAATCCGCGAGTCGCCTGGCCTCAATCCGTCGGAGACGAGAACGGCGTGGACCTGGCCGCCGTGAAGTTCGGCGTGGAAGGCCTGCCCACGATGTATGTGATTGACAAGGACGGGCGTGTTGCCGCGGCGGGAATTCACGCCGTCGATCTTCCCGCGCTGCTCGATAGACTTTTTGCCATGCCGAATCCGTCCGGCGATCCCGAGGCGAATAACTCCACTTTGGGCCGGGTCGAGCCGGTCGAGGCGCCATGAACCCACCGGTCCTGAGAGTTCCAGTCGGCCCCGGCAAAGCCGGGTCAGACCCGGCTTCGCAGGTCGGTTTTTTGTTCGATAGCGCCGGCGCGTGGCACAGCCGCGATCGCAATGAGGCCGGGTCGCGAATTGCCCTGGCATTGAAGGCCATGAACGAATCGCGATGGGCCGACGCGCAAAAACACATCAGGGCGCTTGACGAAGCCGACGAAGTAACTCGAATTTGGAAAACGCTTCTGCAAGGGGAGTATTCGTTTCGCCGAAACGAGCTTGCCGAGGCCGACCCATACCTCGTTCTCGCCGCCGCGGAAGCGCTCGCGACGAAGATGCCCGGCCGGAATTCAGACGTCATACCGTCAAAGCCGGACGAAGCTCCTTCGGGCTTATCTACCCCGAGAAGCGAAGGCCCTTTAGACACTTTTACGGCGGATAATCTCATGCGAATCGCGGCGACGGCCATGGAGCGCGTCGGCGTGATCCGCCGTCGTTTCGAGCAGCTTGACGCCGCCGAACGCGCCCACATTCTGGCTCTGGCCATTCGAAACGAGTTTGGATCGCTTGAAGAACAATGGGAGTCTTCGATCAGCCTGGCGATCGACCGGCAGCTAGACGGACGCATCGACGACGCAATCAAGAGTTGCCGCAAGGCGATTGACTTCGCCAATCTAGCGTCGCAGTTCCCGTTCGAGAAACAGGCCATCGCCTGGGATCGACTCGGACGGATCCTATGCAGCCTTTCCGGCAGAGGTCGCGATACGGCAGTTTCCCAATCAGGCCAGTCCGCGCGGGACGGGCAGTCCGTTGATTGTCTCAAACAGGCCGTTGAGGCCTTTCGTGTCACTCTCGAAACGTACCGCCGACACGATCCATCGACTGTCGAAGTTCCAAGGGCTCAGATGCGACTCGGGCACGCCCTGCTGGAGTATGCCCAGTCGCAGTTCGAGGCTGCTGCGAATTCCGAGCACCCCGGTTCCGCTATGTCGAGAGGCAGTGCCCATGTGCCCTGTGCCAGTGTCCTCGGCGAAGCTATTCCGATTCTCCGCGAAGCACATCATTCACTCCTCGCTTTCGGACGGATCGGCAAGTCGGACGCTGCGCAATGCGCGCGGCTCCTCGACTTCGCCGCGCGTCTGGAAGCCACGCAGGATTGATCCGTTCAAGCTCCTTCCCATGTGAAGGAATAGCCCGGCCGCATGGGGGCAAAGCCCCCTTAAACCCGGCGTTGCCGGGGGCAAAGCCCCCTTAAATCCGGCTTCACCGCTAGGTTGACTGTGAGACGAGCGTTCATTCGGACCGGCGAAGCCGGGTTAGACCGGGCAGTGCCCGGCAATGATTTTCCGCGCGCCGTCGGCAAAGTCTTCGGAACTCCACCAGGGGTCTTGGCGTCAAATGACCGGACAGGCAATTCCGGCGAACCGCACGGCGTCTCGGGGACGCGAGCGGTACCGGATCATCCGCACAGGGCCGGCCCTTAATGTTAGGGATTGTGCCTTGAGCTTGAAGGAGACGCTGTCGTGAATACGGACAAACAGAAGCTCCTCATCGGCGCGCTGGCGGTTGTTGCACTCGCTGCGGGGTCATATTTCATTTTCCGCGATTCGTCGAAACCTGTTACGGCAACCGGAGACAACGAAGTGGCGGTCGCTCGGCAGCGGGACATTCCCGTCGTTGACAAATCGCCCGTTAGCGACCGGGAACCAAGACAGCCCAGACCCGCATCGGCCACTCCTGGCCGTCGCGATCGCTTACCCCAGGAAAATCGCCCCCACAATCCTCGTCCTCGCAATCCACGCACCGGTCCGGACAAGGTTCCGGCCAAACGTCCGCCCGCAGGCTGATCGACGCCGGGCGCTGCCCGGTCTAACCCGGATTCGCCGGGCGTACCATTCCCGGTGCACGCCTTCAAAAGCGGCACGGACGCGGCGACCGTGAATTCGGCCGAACCTGTGGCAAAGCGCGCCGCTCGCGGTGTGGCCCTCGATCGCGGATTTCGTGTACACTGCGCGGTCGATGATAACGCCCCAACTACTCGAACACCTGCGCGGCAAGTTCATCGTGCTCGACGGCCCGGACGGCTCGGGCAAGTCCACGCAATGCCGTCGACTAGCCGCCGAACTCGCCGGGGCGTCACCGGGAGGCACAGCCCCCTTAAACCCGGCTTCGCCGGGCCTTGATGTCGTCGTCTGCCGCGATCCGGGCGGAACCCCGATCGGCGATCGAATCCGATCCGTTCTGCTCGACTATGACCTAAGTACGATGGACGTACGCTGCGAGACGCTGTTGTTCATGGCCTCGCGGGCCCAGCTTATGGCCGAGGTCATTCGGCCGGCCATCGATGCCGGCAAAACGGTGGTCTGCGACCGTTTCGTCAGCTCGACCTGTGCCTATCAGGGTGCCGCCGGTTTCGACCCCAAACGGGTCATTGAGCTGGCGCCCTTTGCCATCGGCGATGGCGTGAAACGCGGGGTGGAATCCGGCTTTAACGGGTGGCCGCACGCCACAATCGTCATCGACGTCGAGGTCGATAAGGGCTTTGCCCGTATCGGTCGCAAGCCGCACCACGCCTCCAGGCGGCAGAAAAACGACCATCAGGCCGCTCTCTTCGACGCCGCCCAACCCGACGCCATGGAAGCGCGCTCGATCGAATTTCATCGCCGGGTACGCAAGATGTTTCTGGATCTGCCGTCACTCTATCCGTCACCGGTAGAAATTGTGGACGGTGACGCCGACGAAGGCACGGTTCTCGAAAGAGTCCTGGAGGCCCTGGCTCGTGTTTGTGGATGAGGTGAAACATCAGGGCGGCGCGCAGCGCACGCTCCAGCGGGCCGTCGGGAGGGACCGCGTACCCCATGCCTACATTTTTCACGGTCCCGACGGTGTCGGCAAGGAAACGCTCGCGGGAGCCTTCGCCCGATTATTACTTTGCCCGAACCGAATTCTGCACGACGCACAAGTTTTTAGCGAGGCGGGCGAGATCGGACTCGACCGCGCCATAGATGCATGCGGCCGGTGCGACGATTGTCGCCTGGCCGCGGCCGGCAATCATCCTGATCTACACATTATCTATCGCCAGTTGATCCGCGAGCATCCCGACAGCGAAGTTCGCCGCCGCAAGGGCCTTGAACTTGGCGTTGACGTGATCCGCCACTTCGTAATCGACAAAGTCGGTCTGACTCCGTTGCGCGGGCGGGCCAAGGTCTTTCTGATTCGCGAGGCCGACCGAATCACACCCCAGGCGCAGAATTCGTTGCTCAAGACGCTCGAAGAGCCGCCCGGTCCGGCGTATATCGTTCTGCTGGTGAAGGCGCTGGACCGTTTGTTGCCGACAACCCTGTCGCGATGCCAGATCGTTCGGTTTGACGCCCTGCCGACCGCCTTTGTCCGCGAGCAGCTTGGGGCACAGCGCCCTGACCTGCCCGCCGATCAGGCCGATTGGTATGCCCGACTGGCCGGAGGAAGCGTTGGGCGGGCGCTCGGATTTGTCGACGACGGTCTCTTTGAAGTGAATCGACGCATCATTGGCGGGTTGGCCAGGCGCTCGGCACACGGGCAGGAACTTGCCCAGGAATGGATCGATCAGGCCAAAGCCCTCGGTGAGCAATTCACCAAGGCGGGCAAATCGCTTTCAGCCGCGGCGTCTGCGGCCGGCGCTGCCACTTTGGGCTCGGCGGCGGGCGACCCCGACATCACCGACACCGAGGCCACCCGGCGGGGGCTAAAGCTGATCCTGCTGCTTGCGGCCAACTGGCATGCCGACGTCATTCGAATTCATTCGGGCGACGTGGACTTGATGGTCAACAGGGCGAGCCACGCCGAACTGGAGCGCGCGGGACACGCCGTATCCACTGAAGACGCGATCGAAATGGTTAATCGCATCGCCCGCGCCGAGCGGCAGCTCGACCTGAACGCCCACCCGCAACTCTGCATGGAGGTTCTGGCAGCGGATCTCCTAATTGCGTGAATTATGCAATGTCAGGCTCTGCTATTGATTTGGGCTAGAGTTGATACGAAGCGCAACAGGATTCATAGAAATTCACTGATTTGCAGGTTGAAATTCGAATTGACCTATCCTATTGATCGATTCTCGATCGGGCATCATTTCAACTTGATGGCCGTCGCCTTGCTGGGAAAAGTCACGTTTGCCCGATTCGCGAATCCAGGTATTCAGCAAGCAACGCATATCGCAGCGCCAATTTCTGATCGCCCCGTTTGATAAACTCAGCCCGCTCGTGTTCGACAAAAATGCGCGCTAAGCTAAGGTTGTCGGGTTGGGAAGCTCTGGCATACACTTGCCGAAAATCAGAATTAGCAAAGTCAACCATCGGTACCCCGTCGATATCAGTCGCGATCAGCGTACCGCAGTATTCTGCAAGGCTCTTGGCGTACCGGTCGGCCAGGGACGAACCGGATCCGTTTCCGTTAAATCGTGCCAAGTAGCGAAGCAGGCCATCGCCGACGACGATCCGAGGGTATTGGGCTACTTTGTTTTCCAAACGGTGGGCACTTGCCACCACAGGCCCATAGATTTCGCCCTCGAAACAATCGAAACCAAAGCCAACATCAACAGCTCCCCGAATTGGGATCTTTTCGGAAAGCGCGGTGACTAACATTCCAGCGCAACCATGCAAGAACGCACTGACCGGCTTTATTGTCCGACTCCCGCTGTTGTCTATAAGGGGTGAATAGGCGATCACGGAGTCGCCAAACCCCTGAATGGTTCGCTGCTCAAAATTGTTGATCCTGCCAAGTTGTTCCTTCTCGTCGTCTGTTAGCTCTCGGTTCCCCGGGGGGTTGACGCAACGTATCTCGGACATTGTCCTGAAACCGTCTCGAACCATATTGAGTATCTTGCAAACCCGGTTGACCTCGCTCCGGCATTCAACTTGGTCCGTGACATTTGCAAGGCGTTCGATTCGATTCAAGATTCCCTGCTGGCCCAGAATGTCGATCCAGGCTAGTACGTAATACCCGGCTTTGATTTCTGCCGAATCGCTCATACAAAAATTGGCCCCGTTTGGCACCGGCGATTTACTCGAAGCAACTCGCTATGTCGAGCACAGAAAGGCTGAACCATTCGGCGAGTCGGACGTAGTTAAGTCGGTAGGCCACTTGAATCCCGGCACTTGACCGAGGGCGTACGTGCTTATATTGTTCCATCCAGATTGCGGGGTAGAGCAGTTGGCAGCTCGTCGGGCTCATAACCCGGAGGTCGCTGGTTCGAGTCCAGCCCCCGCTAGTTGACCGGTCGTAGCGAAATCCGCCGACCCTGGGGTTAACGATCAGCGCCGAGGCCGAGACGCCTCGGCGTTTTGCGTTTTTCGCCCTATTTTTCAAGGGTCTTTCGAGATTCGACGTTGCGGAAGGCGGTCGAGAGACCTACCCACGCGACCCCTCCGAGGCCTCCCCGGCCATATCTTTTTCGCCCCGCCGCCCAAAGTCTCGGAGTCTCTGACCGGTCCCGACCCGCGGGTTATGGCGACTCATAACCTGCCGGGCAGAGACTGTCTCGCGCCTCATAACCCGTGCCGAAGTATCGAAAAAAACAGCGTCGGGTTATGTCGCGCGCGTCATTCGGAGAACGACCCATTGATAGCGCTCGCAGCGACAACGGCCGGAGCGACCTCAAACGTGCATTGGACGGCTTGTACGTTACGGTGCCACAGCGAATTCGGTCCCTCTAACAGGCGGCGGCCCGTCGCCGAAGGCCGGAGAATGGGCGCGACCCTTCAGAACGTGAGCGTTATTCAACGTCGATGCGGGGACAGACTGCTGAAAGGGGACATTCAGGACAATTGGGGTTCTTCGGTCTGCACCATTTGCGACCAATATGCCACGACGGGGCGTCGAGGATGGCGGGATACTCCGGGCAAAGTCTCCTCGCTGCCTGGAGTGCCTCTTGTTCTGTTGAACCCTCGACGAGGCCAAGGCGCCGAAAGACGCGAATGAGGTGTACATCAGGCTTG
>JBGTDB010000296.1:0-6715 GCA_041748515.1 Phycisphaerae bacterium | reverse complement strand
TTGCACGTAACACAGACCTGGGAACTCGTGCAATGTCCTCTCGAACCCAATGAGTCGAAATGCGATGACGAGACTTCTAAGACAATGTCATCTCCTAGACGTGAGATAAGGATAAGTTTATGAAAGCAAAAATCAGAATCTACCCGAGTCGCGACAATCGAGAACACGTTTTTCTGATACACGCGGTCCACGTCGCTTGCCTTGTATTGGCAGCTCCACTGTCCGCGCAGGAGCGAAAACCTGATGAAGACCAAGAGAAGACGATTCGGCGACAGGAGTTCGACACGTTGGAAGCAGCGGTTGCCCGCGCGGAAGTCGAACTTGCACGGAAACATCGATTCGGCGTCGCCACTGTCATATATTCCGCTCGGACACCCGACGATGCACCCTTTCGGGGAAGAGTGGAGTTTCGACATATCGCTTCGGGAGGCGGTTACATTCCAGGAGAGCTGATGCATGGACAATACATCATGCATCCCACATTTATCCTGCGAAGCAATGCGGCCGCGGAGCTACATATTATTGTACCCGGATATGAACGTCATATTGAGCGAATGATTCTTGAGACCGGAGACATGTTGATTCTTGATGACATCGTGCTCCAACCACTTACCGCGCGCAATACCGGTACGATATATGGACGCGTCCAATTGGAATTGCCAAATAAAGGGCTCGACGGAATTCCAATAATGATAGACAACGATGTTTCAACGCTCACCGATGTAAACGGCAATTTTGTTGCTCGGCAAGTACGAACCGGGAATGTATCCGTTTCCGCCCTCCTGCCGGGGTTCGTCGGGATGAGTGCCGACGTGCAAGTCGGTGCGGGGATGCAGCAATCGTGTTCGCTCGACGGGTATCGAAAACGATATGCCCGCGTGCGCTGGGCCTATCAGCCTGACGGTAGTCGGTCTTTTGAAGGCGCGATCAAATCTGGTGAGGGATTGCTGATGGCCCAGGGGTTGCACCGAGTGAGCATTGCCCGCGGCTTCGTTAAAGAGCCCTTTGGGCGGAGCGATTTTCTCACAAAGCAAGAGCAAGATCGCCTAATTTTTCGACATTTCGATGTACGGGGTCAGGAGATTCCCGCGTCCCAGCGAATTACCGGGGTGAGTTTCGACGACTTGCGAGAGGCGCCCGAAAGTGGCTACGGCCGGTCGAAGCAGGCTCTCCGTGCCGGAGATTTGTTCGCTTTTCGTACCTATGTGGATGGGCATTATGCGAAAATGGAAGTTCTTGAAGTCACGGACCGCGAGCCCGCGCTCGGCGATTGAGTGAAACTGAGGAGATGACGACCAAAGCGCCATGAGCCCAGTGTTGACCGATCTTGCCTCGGATGCCGTCTATTGGCCGGCAATATTATATTCAAGTTAACCGATTTAACATTCGGCGAGTTCCCGAGAATCCGATCTTGGCGTTATAATGGCCGACTATGTTTCATTTGCAGATTGCCTTGATGGCCCTTCGCGGGCTGCGGCAGAATATGGTGCGGACGCTACTGGCGACGCTGGGGGTTATCATCGGCGTGGGGGCCGTGGTGTCGGCGGTGTCGATTTTGCAGGGGGCCGAGCGGGACATTCTCCAGCGGTTTGAATCGCTGGGGGCCGATCAAATCCTGGTGTTCAACGGCTCGGAACGGCGGGGGCACCGGGCGATGCAGACGTCTTCGCTGCTCCCTGAGGATGCCGACAAAATCCGCGAGGCCGGGCCGGAGCTGATCCGGGCGGTCGGGCCGCAATACAACGGTGCCGCCCAGATAAAGTATTACGAACGAAACGTGGTCGCGACGCTGCTGGGCGCAACCGAAGACTACGCGGGCATCAACAAGTATCACCCGGCGCAGGGGCGGTTTATCACTCGCGAGGACATTCGCGGTAATTCGATGGTGGCGGTGCTGGGACACCGGGTGGCCGAGGACTTGTTCGGGGCCCTGCCCGCCCTGGGCCGGCCGATCAAAATCAACGGGCGAACGTTTACGGTGGTTGGGATCATGGAAGCGCGCGGCGCGATCGGCTTCAACGAAGTCGATACCCAGGTGATTGTGCCCCTCTCAACGGCCATGAGCCGGCTGTTTGGTCAGCGATACCTGACGCTCCTTGTTGTGCAATGCGTCGACGCCAATAAGGTGCCGGCGTGCATCGACGTGATTCGCGGGGCTCTGCGTCAGAGCCACCGCATTACCGTAGGCGACGACGACGACTTTACAGTTTTCACCCAGGACCAGTTCAAACAGCAACTCGGCCAGGTGGCCCTTATCTTCGGCGTGGTGCTCTATAGCATCGCGGGGATCTCGATCGTGGTCGGGGCCATCGGCATCATGAACATCATGCTCGTGTCAGTCACCGAGCGAACGCGCGAGATCGGCGTGCGGATCGCCGTCGGAGCCCGGCGGTTTGATATCCTCAAGCAGTTTCTCATGGAGGCGAGCATCATCAGCATGCTGGGCGGGGCGCTGGGCGTCGTATGCGGATGGGCCATCGCCAATTTTCTCGGAGAGTTCACCCAGGTTCTACAGGTTTATACGCCGCCGATGATCGTCGTGGCCGCGCTTCTGATGGCCGCCGTGGTCGGGATCGTCAGCGGGATTTATCCGGCCATTCGCGCCGCCCGGCTCGATCCGGTGCAGGCGCTGCGATACGAATAAAGAATGCCGAATGGCGAACGCGGAACGCGAAGCGATTCAATCGACCGGGCACGTCCCGGTTCAAAGCGGCTACGCCGCTGAGACCGTGCGGCGACATTTCATCCTGGGCACGGCCGGTCACATCGATCATGGCAAATCGTCGCTGGTGCGGGCCCTGACCGGCACCGATCCGGACCGGCTTCCCGAGGAAAAACGTCGCGGCATGACCATCGAGCTGGGATTCGCCGACTTGACCATTGGCGACACGCGGTTCGGTATTGTCGACGTCCCGGGCCACGAGAAGTTCGTTCGCACGATGGTGGCGGGGGCCACGGGGATTGATCTGGCCCTGCTGGTGGTCGCGGCCGACGATTCGGTCATGCCCCAGACGGTTGAACACGTCGAAGTCCTGCGGCTGCTAGGTGTGGAGCACATGGTGGTCGCGGTGACCAAAATCGACATGGTCGATCGGACCATGGTCGAGCTCGTCGTGGATGAGATTCGCGAACTCCTTTCGTCAGGCGTCGGCCGCTTTGGTCAGGCTCCGGCGAAGTCGCGGTTTGGCGAATCAGATTCCGGACGGCCGCCGTTCCCCACTATCTGCCCGGTTTCTTCGATCACCGGCGAAGGGATGGATGAACTTCGCCGAGTGCTTTATGACACATCGCGAATAATCAAAATCGAGGATCCGCCGGTTCCATTTCGCATGGCCGTTGATCGCGTATTCACGGTGGCGGGGCGCGGAACGGTGGTCACCGGGTCAGTGCTTCGCGGGCAGGTTCAGGCCGGAGACACGCTGGAGGTTTTCTCGCCCGGCGGGAAGTCGGGATCGTTTCCGGGAGGCGGCAAAGCTGGAGCTTTGCCAACGTGTCGCGTTCGCGAACTTCAAACACACGGGGCGGCAGAATCGGTTCTTCGACGCGGGCAACGGGCGGCATTGAACCTGAGCGGCATCGATCGCGAACAATTGGCCCGCGGCGCGGAGCTGGCTACACCCGGATACCTGCAACCCTCAAACCTGCTGGATGTTCGGTTGGAAGCCTTGTCGCCCGGCATGAATGCCGGGGCTCGGGGGAAGGCCGGGACTTGGAAGAGCCCAAACGTCGAAACGGTGAAGGGTCTGGGGACGGGGGCGGCATCCGCCGAGGGTGGGTTGAAATCTGCGCAGACCGTGCGACTGGAGATCGGGACCGCCGAACTTCCCGTTCGCGCGATCTTGCTCGAAGGCGACGCAGTACCGCCCGGCGGCAGCGGCTATGCCCAGCTTCGAAGCGGCGAACCGATCGCGGCCGTTTACGGACAGCGATTCATTCTTCGCGACGAAACGGCGTCGCGGACGATCGGCGGCGGGGTGGTGCTGCGGCCGATGGCAAAACGACGACGGCTCCAGGTAAGGCACGAACCTAATAAGGCAACCGGGCACGAATCAGCGAAGGGAGGCAAAACCGCGGAACTTTCGATCCTGGAAAGCGGTCGGCCCTTGGAACGGGTCGCAGAAGTGCTTCGCGCGGCCGGGTTCGAGAGGCTCACGGATTTGCAGATTTGCGCCCGAGCCGGAGTGTCCCTGGAGGGGATTCCTGCACTGCTGAGCGATCTTCAGGCGGCGGGTCGCTGGGGGGCCGTCGCGGGGACTGCGGGCACAGCCCGCTTAAGTTCGGCTTCGCCGCTTTTTGCCACGCCCGAGGCAGTCGAGGACTTGTTTGGGCGCTTGGTCGCCTGGCTTGAACGGTATCATCAGTCGCACCCAGAGCTTCCCGGCCGGCCGGTGGATTCGGTGCTCGGATGGATCGAGCGGGTCACGGGGCATAAGGCTTTGGCCCGGCCGCTCTTTGAGCAGTGGGTCGGCGGGGGAAAGTTGAAGCAGTTGGGGCGATTCGCGTGCTCGCCGGCCTTCGCGCCGTCCCTGTCGCCGGCGGATGAAAGAATTCTTTCCGCCATGTGCGAGGAGATTCGCCTCGGCGGGTTTTCGCCGCCAGCGCTGGACGAGCTATCGATCAGCAAACAGGCGGATCGAAAACGAACGGCCAGACTGGCCACGTTGGCGGTCGCGATGGGCGAAATCGTCTCGATCGATTCGACCTTGTATCTGCACGCCGAATCCGAGGCGAAGCTGCGGCAGATCGTCGCGGACCTGATCGCCGCCCGCGGGGGCGTCTCGGTGAGTGAAATACGCGAGGCGTTGGGGTCCAGTCGCAAGTTCGTCGTTCCGTTCTTAGAATACCTGGACCGCGCGGGGTTCACCCGCCGCGCCGGCGATCGGCGCGAGCTTGTCGAAGGCCGGGCCTCCGCCGAGAAGCACGACAGGATTCAAGAATGATGATGAAGCGAGCGGCTCCAAGCAAAGACAGTTCCATAAAAAAGCAGACCCAGGAACTACTGCGCTCGCTGCCATCGGTGGCGGCCGTGCTTTCGCACAATGAGGTGCAGGAGTGGCTGCATGGACTGCCGCGCAATTCTGTGGTATCGGCCGTGCAATTAACCCTCGACCGGTTCCGCAAGGCGATTCTTTCCGGCGACGTGGACCATCCAATTGAATTGGACGAAATCCTGGCCGACGCCGAGCAGGAGCTGGCCGAACAGTCGACGCCATCGCTTCGGGCGGTCATTAACGCGACGGGGATCGTGTTGCACACCGGGCTTGGTCGGGCTCCGCTCTGCGACGCGGCGATCGAGGCCATCGCCGAATGCGCCTCGGGATATTGCAACCTGGAATTCGACCTTAAGACCGGTGAGCGCGGACGGCGGGCGGATCACGTCAACGAGCTGCTGTGCCGCCTCACCGGGGCGGACGCGGCTGCCGTGGTAAACAACAACGCGGCGGCGACGCTGTTGATTCTGCGAGTACTGGCGGCCGGGCGCGAGGTCATCGTGTCGCGCGGGCAGCTTGTCGAAATCGGGGGCAGTTTCCGCCTTCCCGAGATCATGTCCGCCAGCGGCGCCATTCTAAGGGAAGTGGGCACGACCAATCGCACGCGCGCGACTGATTACGAACGGGCGATCAACGACCGGACGGCCATGCTCGTTCGCGTGCATCCCAGCAACTATCGCATTGTCGGATTCGCCGAAGAGGTGCCCATCGCCGAACTTGCCGCCCTGGCCCATCGGTTCAACCTGATCGCCGTGGACGATCTGGGCAGCGGAATGCTGACGAACTTCGATTTTCGGAATTCGGAGAATGCCCCCGAGAAGGACATGGCTGAGGAGCCCTCCATAGCCGCGTCTATTTTGGCCGGGGCGGACCTGGTGTGCTGCTCGGGCGATAAGCTCTTGGGCGGTCCGCAGTGTGGACTGATTCTGGGGCGACGGGCGTTGATCGAGCGGATCGAATCGGACCCGCTGATGCGCACCTACCGCGTCGATAAATTGACTCTGGCGGCGCTGGAGGCAACGCTTCGCGAATACTCTGACCCCGAGGCAGCCCTGTCGCGGCTACCGACGTGGGAAATGTTTCGAGTCGGTACCGAGCAATTGGCCGAGCGAGCCCGCAAACTCCTTGAGCGCCTTCAGAAAAGCCTGCCCACGGAGAGCTTCTTTGTCGGCAGCGACGTTGGTTTCGCCGGAGGCGGGGCGATGCCCGCACGAGAGTTCGAGACGGTTGTGATTCGGTGGCAGCCGTCCGGCATGTCGGCTGATGCGATGATCGAGGCCCTGCGGCGGGCCGAAGTGCCGGTGATCGCCCGAATTCGCGACGACGCGGTGTGCCTGGATCTGCGGACGATTCGCGCAGCCGACTTCGACGATCTGGTCGACGCAGCATACGAGGCAGTTTATGGCGCCGGACTCCAGGACGAATCCAATGGCATCTCCTTGCCCATTCTTGAGTAGCACCTGTTGCCCATGTTGATCGGCATCGACGTCGGCGGAACCCGGACCCGAGTGGGCCTGATTTCCGGCGACCGGGTTCTTTCGCCCGGCAAAGCCGGGTTTAATCGGGCTGTGCCCGCCTGCGCGTTCCCGACCTCGGAATTGGCGGCTGCAGCGTCGGCCGAGCAATTCGTCGCGGCCATCGCCCAAGCAGTTCGGCGGTTGACTACTGAAGGTCCGACAACGTCACTGGCGGCACAGGGGGAAGGCGCACGGCCGCGGACCGCG
>JBGTDB010000295.1:0-2043 GCA_041748515.1 Phycisphaerae bacterium | reverse complement strand
TTCGACGAGGTCATGACCGGCTTTCGCGTGGGGTGGGGAGGGTTTCAAAACATTTGCGGCGTGAGTCCCGACCTGACCTGTCTTGGTAAAGTGATCGGCGGCGGCTTGCCCGCGGCGGCTTTCGGCGGGCGGCGGGATTTGATTGAGATGGTCGCGCCCGTGGGGCCGGTTTATCAGGCCGGGACTTTAAGCGGAAACCCATTGGCGATGGCCGCGGGACGAGCAACTCTCGATATCTGCCGCCAGCCCGGATTCTACGAAAGCCTCGGTTCGGCAAGTTCCCGGCTGGCCGAGGGCCTTCGGGCGGCTGCCGTCGAGAGCGGAGTATCGGTTCAAACCCAGGCCCTTGGCGGCATGTTCGGTATGTGCTTTTCAAGCCGCCCGGTTCGGAATTTCGACGACGCCAAGGCGTGTGACCACGCCGCATTCGCGGAGTTTTTCCATGCCATGCTCGATGGCGGCGTTTGGTTTCCCCCGTCGGGCTATGAGGCGATGTTTATCAGTTCGGCCCACGGCGAGGCGGATATCGACCTTGTCATTTCGGCGGGTCGGGAGGCGTTCAGGAGCCGGCGATCATGAAACTCCGCGTCGGAACTCGCGGTAGCGACCTGGCGCTTGCGCAGACGCGCTGGGTGGTGGATCGGCTTCGCGAACGGCACGCCAGCCTGGCCATCGAAACGGTGGTGATTCAGACGCAAGGGGATGTCCACGTCGGCCCCATAGGCGACGAACACTGGCCGATCGGTGGATTCGTCGGAGCGATAGAGCGAGCACTGATCGACGGCAAAATCGACCTTGCTGTCCATAGCTTAAAGGATCTGCCGACAGACGAAACGCCGGGGCTTGCCATCGTCGCGGTACCGGTGCGTGAGGTGCCGAACGATGTCCTTGTTTCGGCCGGGGCGGCCTCACTTGAACAACTGCCGCCCAATCCAAGAATAGGAACCGGCAGCCCGCGACGATCGGCCCAGCTTCGTGCGGCCATTCCGGGCGTCCAGGTCGTCCCGATCCGAGGAAACGTCCCGACGCGACTGGCCAAAGTTGACGCTCTCGGACTAGATGGCGTTGTCCTGGCGGCCGCGGGGCTGAATCGCCTTGGGATTTCGCCGCCACATGCCATCGTGTTACAGACGGACCGCTTTGCGCCCGCCCCGGGACAGGGAGCCCTGGCGGTGCAAATGCGCGATGGGGACGATTCAAGCCCGGTTCGCCCGCTGGATCATGCTCAGACCCGGCGGGCGGCTCTTGCGGAGCGAAGCTTTCTGCGGGCATTGGGTGCGGGCTGTCAGACGCCGGCCGGGGCTCTGGCCGTGGTGGAAGACGACGTAGTTCGTTTGTTTGCTCAATTGTTTTCAAAGGATGGGAACCAAATGGTATCAGGTGAGCAGGTCGGGCCGGATCCGACAGCGGTCGGAGAGGCACTGGCCGAGCGCCTGGCACGGAACCTGTAGGCTTAGGAAGATAGAGCGATGTCGGCGGCACGCCTGGTGCTTATAATGCCGACTGTCGCAGTTACTGGTTCAGAGTGAATTTCAATCCTGAGGCAAAATCATGAAGAAAATCCGAATTCTGACGCCGGGGCCGGTCATGGTACCCGAGGACGTATTGCTCGAAATGGCCCGGCCGATCGAACATCACCGGACCGCGTGGTACAAGGATCTGGTCAAGCAATGCCACGAACTCCTTCAATACCTCTTTCAGACGAAATCGCAGGTAATCACGATCGCCGGCAGCGGGACGGCAGCCGCGGAAGCGGCGATCGTCGGATGCTGCCCGCCCGGTCATAAGGCCCTGGTCGTAAACAACGGCAAATTTGCCGAACGTTGGGGCAAAGTTTGTGACGCCTTCAGTATTGAAAACACGAAGCTGTCCATCGATTGGGGCTGCGGCGCCAGAGCTGCTGATATTGCCAAGACCATGGATGCGGATCAGAAGATTGACACGATCATCTGCGTCCACAGCGAAACTTCGACGACCGCCCTCAGTGATATCGAAGGCATCGGCCGGGTTTGCCGCGAGCGGGGGGCAATCTTCATCGTGGAC
>JBGTDB010000294.1:0-4057 GCA_041748515.1 Phycisphaerae bacterium | reverse complement strand
TCTTCGCGGCGGTGCTGCTGATTGGACTGCTCGTCGGGGGCAGCCTGTTCTGGCCTGCCGTTGCGATCGAAGGATCCGACGCGTTCGATTCGTTTTCGCGGGCTCTATCTTATCCGTTGACGCGACCGCTAAAGGCCATCGTTTATGCCATTCTCTTGATCGTAGTAGGATGCGTGTGCTGGTTCCTGGCCCGATTGTTCACGTTTTGGTCGCTGGGTATTGCCCGGTCGGCTGTGGGCTTTGGAACTTCGCCTTTCGGATGGTTCAGTCGCGGCGAGGGCGAAACGCCTGTCCGGAAACTCGACCTGCTTTGGCCCATGGGCGGTCCGAACGTACTCTGGTCGGCGCCCGACTGGGGCAGCCTGAACTGGTACGAATGCGTCTCTGCGGGACTGATCGGGCTGTACGTTCTGCTTGTTGTCGCTCTGCTTTGGGCGTTTCTTTTCTCTTTCTACTTCTGCGGAAGCACCGTCGCTTATTGCCTGCTGCGAAGGGACGTGGACCTGATTGAACTGGACGAGGTGTATGCGGATGAAGACGATCCAGGCACGCCGGATCGCCCCGCGGCCGCGCCGGCACTTGCAGGTTCAGATTCGGGCGAAACTTCCGCCGGCCCGCCCGCTCAATAAACCACACCGGGTATTGGCGACGACAGCTACTCGTTTCGGTCGGCAATCACCTTGTCGATCCAATCGGCATACGTGCTGATCCGCGTGAAGACGTCGGTGACGCCGTATCGCCCAGGTTTGCCGTCCATCGACGCCGAACTGACACCGGCGATTGAGACCTTTCCGACTTCGGTGATAAGCGCCGGCCCACCGCTGTCCCCGGGACCGCTGACCCCTTCGAGGGTCGAGCCGCCGGGCGGCTCGTCAAATCGGCAGAATAAACGCCTGGGGCCCGCGTCGGCGATCGTGTTAGTGACCGCTCGCCGTTTGCCGTCGCTGCGGCGCGGAACGCTGAGACCGTCGCCGACGTCGCCGTAACCGACGATGATGACGGCCTGTCCCTGTTCGTCATTCAGACGATAGAGCGAAATCGGCTCGATCCCTTCGACCTTTTCGGCCAGCTCGATCAGCGCTAGGTCAACTTCAGGCGGTCGATTCTCGACCAACTTCGCGTCGGGATGCATCACCACGCGCTTGACCACGTATTCCTGTTCCCCGAATCGAACGCGAGATTCCTCGGGAGAAACACTTGCGGCCACGTGCGCCGCGGTGATCGCCCAAGTTGGCGCAATGAGCGTGCAACCGCCGTCAGGCAGCACACGGCCGACGGCCGGAAAGCCCTCGCCCAGTTCCAGCAGCATCGAATCTGAACGGTCGTGACGGGCGACGACGCCAAGGGCGACCGGTCCAGAGACGACCGCGAGTATGCATCCCATTGACCATATCATTGCAATTCGCTTCCGCATTCATCGGCTCCTGAATCTAGTTCCCGGCAACATCGCGCTGGGGCCGAGTTTCCTCTCGGGTACTCGGGTTTTGCACATCGTCGGCGACGAATTATATTGAAAACCTCTGTGGGGGGCATCGCAATCAGATTTCGAAATGCAAGTTGCGCCAGCTCCTGAAGACCGCTGTGGTCTTGACGGGCCGGCCCTGTAATCGTACAAGCTGCGACTCTCAGCGCCGATGTAGCTCAATGGTAGAGCACAGCTTTCGTAAAGCTGGGGTTGAGGGTTCGATTCCCTCCATCGGCTTCCCAACCTACCAGCTTCCATGCCGCAAGGACAGGACGTGAATTCCTCCTGTGCGAGTCGGCGAATCTGTACGCGGGCGAGGCCTGCTCAAGCCCGGCTCCGTCGGTTGTACGCGGCGATAATGTCGGCGCGGCTCAATGTTTCGACGATTTTGCGCGGGTCTTTGGGATCGACAACGACCAACTCGCTCGGGTGTGTGATCTCCATCCGGTTCAGCGCCGCCAAAAGCGACTCGGACGCCGTGACGGTTACTGCCGGGCGGGCGATGTCACGGGCGATGACCAGGTCGCTGACGCCGACCTCGGTCACAATACGACGAATGTCGTCCACGTCGACCGCCCCTACCAATCCACCATCATCGTCCAGAACGGGAATGCAACCCCGCGACGAGGTGGCGTATCGGTGCAGAAGTTCGGGGAACGGGGTGCCGTCGTGGACCACGACCAGCTCGCGAGCCGGCTTCTTCTTCAGGGCCTCGCCAACGGTGATCTTGCGGAGAACCGCCCCGGCCATGCTGCCGATTTTGCTGGGGGCGTCGAGACGCGAGCCCAGTTGCTCACGATACAGATTGAAACGTCGACAGAGCATGTATGATACGATGCACACCATCATGGTCGGAATGAGGAGTCGGTAATTTCCCGTCATTTCGTTCACCATGATGATGGTGGAAATAGGCGTGTTGGCCGTTGCCGCGAAGAAGCCGGCCATGCCCACCAGGGCGAACGCTCCCGGCTGAATATCCATTTCCGGAAAAAGCGCCGCGCACGCCAGGCCGGTGGCCGCCCCCAGAACCGCCCCGATGACCACTGACGGCCCGAACACGCCGCCGCTTCCACCGCTGCCGATGGAAGTTGCGGTTGTTACTATCTTGGCCAAGGCAAGCACCCCGAGCAGCACGGCCGTCGCGCTGAAAACCCCCGTCGGCGATAACAGCCGCTCGAAAAACGGGGCCGTGGGCAATGCTCCGAGGTTCTTGTCAAACGCAAGCTGAATCGCGCCGTAGCCGGTGCCCAAAGCCTCCGGCAGAAAAAAAGCCACCAATCCGGTAAGCAATCCGCCGATCGCGGGCTTCACATGGTTGGGGACTCGGTGCATTCGCGGCCCGTACATGAAGTCCCGAAACCCCCAGAAAACCTTCACGAACACCATGGCTCCGAGCGAAACAACAAGCGCGAGCATCATATAGGGTATGAGCTGGGCCAGATTGCTGAACGCATAATCCGGTGTGCGAAACAAGGGGTGGAAGCCGAAGAACGCGCCGAAAACGCTATAGGCGGTGATTGACGAAATGAACGACGGCACCAGAACTTCGTGCTCGATGTCCGGGTCGCGATAAAGCACTTCCGCGGCGATCAACGCGCCGGCCAGTGGGGCGTGAAAGATCGCACCGATACCGGCCGCCATCCCAGCCGACATCAGCACGCGGCGCTCATCCGGACCCGACCCGAACCACGACCCGAGCATCGAACCAAACCCGGCGCCAATTTGCGCGATGGGCCCTTCTCCGCCGCCGGCCCCGCCTGATCCAATGGTGATGGATGACGTGACTGCTTTGAAAAACGGGGTTCGGGTTCGTACGTATCCATCCTTGAAGTGATAAGCCTGGATGGCCGCATCGGTACCGTGCCCCTCAACCTCGGGGGCGAACGTGAAGGTCAGGACGCCGCTGATCAGGCCCCCCACCGCCGGGAGAATCAGGAACATCCAGCGAACGTAGGAATCCCGATCAAAAATCGAACCGAAATTCAGAAAAGCCGGGAGGGGTTCGTTGCCGGGGCGCGGCGGATAGAAATTAGCCAGGTAGCCGAGAAAAAAAGAAGTCGCGGCATCGAGCATGATCAGAAAGCCCGCCGCCCCGAACCCGGCGACGATGCCGATTAGAACACACATGCCGACAAGGCGGACAATCCGGCGGGTGCCGGATGTCGGCGACGTAAGTTCAGCGAACCTTGGGTTCATGTTGCCAGTTTGCTACGTCGGCCCATCCCCCACAAGGGATTGAGGCAAAAAACATCGACTTACTCGAATGGCGAGCTGGAAACCGGATTTCAATTGCCGAGTGGCTTGCCGGTGGCTTACGGCGAAATGTGAGGCGCGGAGGGCATGCCCGTGAAATCGCCGCCAAGTCGGCGGGGCCACACTGTGTCCACGGACTTCCGTCACGGGCTGCTAAACGTCGTATTCGATGAACACCGCGAACACCTGATCGGCTTGCGTTGCGGCGTTGATCGCTGCCCGAAACGCCGGATCCAGCCAGGCCCGGCTGATGCGGGCCAGGGCCTGGATGTGCGGGCCGGTCTGGTCGATGGGGCTGGCCAACAGCACCAGGAGGTCGCTCGGCGGGTACCGGCCGTC
>JBGTDB010000293.1:0-5229 GCA_041748515.1 Phycisphaerae bacterium | reverse complement strand
ACCACGAGCAGTTCGATCAACGTGAAACCACCGGCCCTATAAGCCTTTGGTGAAAATTGGGGCGCGGGCGTCTCGCCGGCGCGCTCACCGCCGAGACGGCGCAGACGAACAGTTTCCCCTGACCCTCCGGGGGCGAAGCTCGGCATGTTCCGGCAGTGCCAGCTCTTAAAAACCGCCATTGAATCGCCTTTGGAATTCCCTGGCATCCACCAGGTCCACGTCGAAGTCATTATCAAAATCGAATGCGCAAAGGCACTCGTCGCCATCCATCAGGCCGTTGGCCGCCGGAGCAGCGCCCGGCCCGCCGAAGCAGTCAGCCAGTGCGCTGTAATCGAACAGGCCGCGCCAGCCGTCGCCGTCCACGTCGCCGGTTGAGGCCAGGGTGATAAGCAGCCTGGGCGGAGCCGCACCCGGGCTCGTTGCCTCCTTGGTGAAAAACACCGGGAATCCGCCGGGCGCCTGTTTGAACGTGGCATAGAGCGACGTCACGGCCACAAACACCCGACCTTCGCGAAGCTGTTGTTGGAAATAGCCCCGCACGCGCCCGTCAGACTGCCACATGTCCAAGTCGAAATGAACCGGAAAAGGCGTGTTTTGTGGGCGGTTGTAGCCCTGGGGCGCACCGATGGCCCAGGGCTGGGGCGTGAATTGCTCCTTTACGTTGTCTTCGACGTGAACGAGCGCGTCGCCGTCGAACACGAATGGAAACGGATTGCGCCGCTCGAAGAAGAATTGATCGCCTCCGTCAAATGGGCTTCCTTCCGTCCAGGTGGCCGCGGAATGAGGCGACTCGAAACCTACGCCGAACAGTTCCAGTGGCGAGCCAGGGTCGGTATCGGTGATTGGGTAGCGCATGCGGTCCCAGGGATCAACCGTCAAATCGACGAACCAGTCGGCGGGTGGAAGTTGGCCGATTCCGCCGGTCCCGGCCGCCGCGGTCAGCGTGACCCGGATGGCCAAAACTTCATAATCTTCCAGTGAGAGACCGGCTGTGATTACTTCGTCGGTTCGCCAGGCGATCAAGAAGATGCCGTCGCGATCGTTGAACGTGTCGAAATCCGGATCGGCCGTGGAACCGAAACATGATGCGATGGGCCGAGTCCCCGGCGAGAAGTTAAACGGATAGTGCCATCTGTCGTCACTTGGAACGGCAACCGTAACCGGACACGCCGCCCACGCGCCGTGGGGCAAGAGAAAAATCCAAATCGAAATCAGGCCGCGAAGTCTCATCCGGTTGACCCTCTCGCGGTTTGCGCTTTGGCCCGGGCGCGCTTTCTGCGACCGCATAAGCCGACGATCGCACCCATCGCCAGGAGCCCGAGCGTCGCTGGCTCGGGCACGATCGTGACCAGGTCCAAACCGAAGGTGACATTCGTATCGACGCCGGCCAGCGCTTCCGGGGTGCGCACGCCAATCTGAACGTTGCCAATACTGTTGAACACACTTTCGAACGTGCTCCCCTCAAAGGTCACGAACTGCGGGTTGCTTGCACTTATCGGGATTTCAATTAGCGTCCATTGGTTCGGCGGAATGGGCGCAAAGTTGATGGCCACGCCTGCGGGAAAGTTGAAAGGCGCCGCAAATCGAGCGAAAAAGGTCATCGGTACAGCGGCATCGTGGCGAACATAGGTGCTGAACCCCGTGACGCCGTCGCCAATCCAATCACCAATAAACGCGCCCCCGCTGGCCCCAAGGGATTGCGACCCTCGAAGAACGACAAGATCGGCGCTGGCTTGTGCGTTCTCAAAATTAAACGAGCCGAAGGCGTGGCCGCCGCCGTCCGCGCCGCCCACAGCGCTCCATGACAACGGCATGTTCGCCCCGTCGGCCCAATTCGCATGATCGGCGTCAAAAGTCTCCGTAAACGGGACAGTGGCCGCGTAGGCCGGACCGGCCAGCACCGCGAAGACGCTGGCGGGAACGCAATGGAGTATCCGTTTCATCTTATATTGCTTCATGTCCAAGCTCCTTGTTTACGACGATTCCCGCCGACAGGCGGCGCGACATGATCGCACCGCCTGCGGCGCTGGAATCTTGCCAAACACAATCTGAACTATGCATCTTTGCAGACAGTCAATGCCGATTCGCGCCTCGGCATGAGCGTCCCGCCTATTCCGATCGACAGGGCAAGCGCAAGCAAGCCCCAGGTGGAAACGGCCGGCACGTTGTTCAGAATCGTGACCGAATCGAGATCAAAGGTAACGTTCTGATCGATGCCTATTAGTGACTCCGGCGCGATCACGCCGATCTGAACATGGCCAATGTTGTCGAAGACATCGTTGAAGCCGAATGGGCCCTCATAAACGAAATCGGGATCCGGAATAGAGACCTTAATGTACCGCCATTCACCACTGGGAATGGGCGAGCTGATCACGCTTACCACACCAGGGAAATTGGCCGGATCCGAAAAACGAACGAAGAACGAGAGAGGAATCCCCGCGTCGTGCCGTACAAACGCAGTGAAACGCTGGACGTCACCCGTGATCCAATCGCCCTGAAATGCGCCTCCGCTCGTATTCCATTTGTCCTGGGCCCGGAATAAAGCGGGGGTAGCGCCGGAACTCGACGACACGAAATTGAATGTGGTCGTCGCGTAACTGCTTCCATCCGGTCCGCCGGACATGGCCCAGCCAACCGGAGAAATTGAGCTGCTGTCATACCAGTTTGCTGAATCCGCGATGAATTCTTCTGAAAACGGAACCTGCAACGCTTCAGCCGACTCGGTCACAAACGTCTGAACTAGCGCCGCGGTTACGAGAGATTGTAGAATTGTCTTTATCAAAACTATTCCTCCAAGTATACGAGCACCTCGCCGTTGAATGACGGCGTTCGTGAATGCCTAAGGGAAAACCAAGCATGAACCGCCGCGCTTGCAGCGCGCAGGCGACCATACGAGAACAAGTATTAACTAAATCCGTGGAATCGATTGGGTCAGGCAAGAGGTGGCGCGCGCGGCCCGCACGGCCGGCAGGCGAGGCTCCATTGAGGCGGCAATAAACCGATTACAAATGTAGGACGGCAAACGGCTGGCGCGGCCCGGAGGCGAACCGACACGATTCGCCTTTTCATCAGGCCGGCGAGAATCCGTAATACGGTGTCGCAGCCCAGCAATCCGCTGACGATCAGCACGACACCAACGTGGCCGTGTGAATACGCCATTTGCCCGCCGGTCGCGCGATCCAGAATGCCGACGTGGAGAAGCCCGATGATAATCAGCGAGGCAACCGACGTGCGCCAGCCGGGCTTCACGCGGAGCCATGGCACATCAACGAATTTCAGAACGAAGAAAACCGCCGAAGCCAAGAGAAACCCAGAGCGAAGCAATTCGGCAAGTACGTCCGCCGAATTCCCGATCGAGCCCCAGGAGGCCAGAGCCGGCCCGACGTGCAGCAAGAACATCGCCGCCCAGAACGCGCGGCGGAGGATTTCCCGCGGATTAAACGCGGTTCGGTTTGGCGCTGCAAACCTGCGACGTATGAGCATTGTCAGCCCCGATCAATGAACGCCCATGTCCTTGGCCGTGAAAGGCAACGTCGCCCGCAAAACTACGTCGCTCAATCCCCCGTGTCAACAGTGCGGGCCAGAGAACCGTCGCGGTGATTATAAACTTTCTTTGATACTCCCGGTTCCGGCGGCGTTGGCTGTGATTTAGGGCGATTTTTCGGCGGATCAGGCTTGCCCGGCTCTCCTATTTGCGGGGGCGAGACGGCCGGGTAAAGTTCGCGGTTCAGTGAAGGCGTGCGGGAGACCGAATTATGAATGGGATAAAGTGCTTGTGTTGCATGTTCGCCCTGACGGGGTTGGTCGGGTGTACGCCCGGTGGGCCGATTCGGGTTCGTTCGTTCTGGGGAACCACCATAGAGCGTATGCCGCATTCCAGTACCTACGCTTGGTGGAGCGGAGGTGCCGAGACCCGCGCGACCGACGCGAGCTTGGACGAGCTTATCCGCCATCGAATTGACGTTGAGCTTCAGGAGTTTGGTTTCAGACGCGTGGACGATCCGGCTCAGGCGACTTTCCTCGTTTCTTATATAGCCGGGCACGGATTCCACCCGACTTCGCGGGGGCCAACGGACCTGGCCATCCTTGCGGTCGAGGCCCACGACCCCGATGGGCGGTTAATCTGGCGGGGCTGGGCGGACGGGTCGGTCGATCCCGGGGCGACGCCGGAGGTTCGCCGGGCGAGGCTGACCGAAGCAGTTCGGGTCATCATCAAGCAGTTTCATCCTGAATGCTGTCACTGATCCGCGTAGCCCTGACGCGATTCTCGAATTTCCGGATGGGGCACCCCTGCCTGAACGGGGGTTCCGAACGCTAATTCGGCGAGTCCGCCGGCATAGCCCCTAAGACGGCGTCGCCGGGGGTTTAGCGACTGGCACCTTCAAGTTAACATTAAGGCAATGCCCAAACGAACCTCTCCCGGTCGCCGCCACAACGATTCCGCCAAACAGGCCGCTCTCCCTACGGTCGTCGTCGAATCGCAGGACCAGATCGCAACGGTGTGTCAGCAGGCCCGGCAGGAGGGCCGCTTCGCATTCGATACCGAGTTCGTCATGGAGGATCGTTACGAGCCGGAGGTTTGCTTGGTCCAGTTGGCCACGGCCGAGCAAATCGCGCTGATCGACCCGTTTCGTAAGTTCGACCTGACGCCGATCTGGGCGTTGGTGGCCGATCCGTCCGTCGAGACGGTGGTTCATGCCGGACAGGAAGACCTGGCCCTGTGCTATCAGCACGCCGGCCGCCTTCCGCGGAACGTGTTCGACGTACAGATTGCGGCAGGTTTCGTGGGATGGGACTACCCCCTGAGCCTCCAGAAGTTGGTGCAGGCCGCCTTGCACCATCGAATTCACAAAAGCAAGACGCTGACCGACTGGCGCCGCCGGCCTTTGACCGAGTCGCAATTTCAGTACGCCGCCGAGGACGTGGCCCACCTGCTGGCGGCGCGGGAAAAAATTGTCGCCCGCCTAATCAAGCGCGGCCGAATGGAGTGGGCCGCCGAGGAATTTCGCCGGTTCGAGGAGCTGTCCCTTTACGGGCGGGTCGAAGAGGAAAAGCTCCGAAGGCTGAAGGGAACGGCATCCATGGGTGGGCGACAGCTCGCCATTGTCCGGGCGATGCTGCACTGGCGTGATGGAATGGCAAGGGAATTGAACCGACCGGCACGAGTGGTGCTAAAGGACCACCTACTGGTTGAGATTGCCAAACTGGGGCTCACCGCCCGCGACGAGA
>JBGTDB010000292.1:0-18763 GCA_041748515.1 Phycisphaerae bacterium | reverse complement strand
GCTCATTTTTCTTTGTGCCCAACGGCGATGAGCCGGGATTTGTCACGAATGTCGCGCCGGCGGGGATTCCAGGCGATCTTGTAGACCCGGTCGCCGAGTACGACCACGACGAAGGCACGGCCGTCATCGGCGGGTTTGTCTATCGCGGCGCGGCCATTCCTGCCCTCCAGGGTCACTACGTATTCGGCGAGCTGTCCGGAAGGCTGTTCCATCTCGACGAAGATCACTCAATCCTCGAATTCAGTTTCGCCGATCGGGAGCAGCTCGGACTGTCCGTGCTCGGGTTTGGGCAGGACGAAAGCGGCGAGCTTTACTTGATGGCCAACACAACCACCACGCCGTTCGGAACCACGGGCGTCGTCCTTCGCCTCGATCCGGCGGAGTAAGGTTTCCTGCGCCCCTGCGCCGCGCGTTTGGAGATTGGGCAGTCCTTCCGCCGATACAAGTCCAGGCAGTCTGTGGTAGCATGTGAGGAATTGGCGTCTCGCCCCTGCTTTCACCGCCGAACGGGCCAAGCCTGAGGAATCCCGGCTTTGCCGCGGACGGTACAACGCTGAATCGGGAGACCCTTGCCAAGGTCTGCCAGACTCAAGCACGGTAATCGATCAAGTTTGGCGCCGCCGTTCGTAGGCGGCAATGCAGGAAAGCGGCATTGCATTGGTGAAGCATCTCGCGATAGTCGGAGCAACGGGAGCGGTTGGGCGCGAAGTCTGCGCGCTGATTGAATCCGGCCGGATTCGCCCGGATCGCGTTTCCCTGCTTGCCTCCGGCCGCAGCGCCGGAACGCGGATTGAAATAAGCGGATACGTTCATACCGTCGCCGAACTCTCCAACGAGAGCTTCGGTGCCGTGGATTTTGCCATATTCAGCGCCGGCGCGGAGCGCAGCCGACATTTCGCCCCCGCGGCCAAGACTTCGGGAACGATCGTGATAGACAATTCGTCCGCATTCCGCATGGATCGCGATACGCCGCTGGTCATTCCGGAAATCAACCCGGACGATGCACGGAAGCACCAGGGCCTGCTGGCCGTACCGAACTGCTCGACGATCATCATGAACATGGCCGTCTGGCCGCTGCACAAGGTAAACCCGGTGAAGCGGATCGTGGTCAGCACCTACCAGGCGGCCAGCGGGGCTGGCGCGGCCGCGATGGAAGAGCTTCGCAGCCAATCGGCCGACGTGCTGGCCGGTCGCCCGGCCCGGCCGCAGGTGTTCCCGCACCCCGTCGCGTTCAACCTCTTTTCGCACAACACGCCGATTGACGCGGATGGCTATAACACTGAAGAGCGAAAGATGATCGAAGAAACGCGAAAAATCTTCCACGCCCCCGAGCTTGCGATCACCGCGACCTGCGTACGCGTGCCGGTGATGCGGGCTCACAGCGAGTCGGTAAACCTCACCTTCATGCGGCCGATTTCACCGAGCGAAGTTCGCGACATCCTGTCGTCGGCGCCGGGCGTGCGGCTGGTGGACGACCCGGCCGCAAACCGATTCCCCATGCCCATCGAGGCTTCCGGGCAGGATGACGTGCTCGTCGGCCGCATCCGACAGGACGCCTCGCAACCCGACGGACGAGGGATCGACCTCTTCGTCTCCGGCGATCAGCTCCGCAAGGGCGCGGCTTTGAACGCGGTGCAGATCCTTGAACTTCTGATATGAGCAAGCTTTACAGCGGATTCAATCCGAGCCGCGACCGTCGAAGAACGGGTGCTTTTGTCTCGCCGAGCCGCGAAGTCGCTTGTCGTCTCCAGCCGGGTTGCTGCAATTCAAATTGAATTTGAGACCAAACGATATCCAGAGGCAACTCAAGGGGCAACCGTTCGTGCCACTCCGACAACACTTGTCAGATGGGTCGCTTTACGACGTTCGCCATCCGGAAATGGTGACCGTTACACACACGAGATCGACGTACGCAAGTACGGCGACGATCCGAACCTTCCGGAACGAATGTTCGTCTGCAATTCCGTCCAAATCGTGAGGCGTAAGCCGATCAACGGGCACGAACGCAAGACGCGGTCGTGAATCGTCCCTAATCGTCTTTTCTCTTGAGCACTTCGGCGAGCCGCTCTTGTAAATCGGCGGGGATCCTTGAAGCGATCTCCGGTGTGATCAGCCCGACGGAGTGCATGTCGAGGACATGCAACTGATCGACCAAGCGGTACGATTGCAGCTTCATGATTACGAGTTCGGTGAGACCGACGACACGATAGCCGTGCCTGGTTGCAATCGACTGGGTCGGATCGGGCGCACAGTGGGTGTATTCGGCACGGACCTTCTCGTTGGCCAGCACAAAGTGTACGCCTCGCTTGGGGCTCGGATCGATTTCCTCGACGAGCATGTGAACGCCGAGCACCTCGGCGTATTCGAGCCGAATCGGCCGCACGGCCTCAATGATCTTCTGAATATCCGTCCGGCGAACGAGGAGATCAACGTTTTTCGTGGCCCGCACCGCGTCTTCGTCCACGTTGCCAACCCAAATGGCCACGGCGTTGCCGCCGACCACAGCGTATTCAACCCCGGCGTGTTCGAGGGCAGCGGTGGTTTCCCTCAAGAGCCGCTCAACGCGCTCCACGGCCATGACCTGACGCTCCAATCCAAGTAAGGGCCCGCGAATCATAGAAAACTATTATACCCGAAAGTCCTCGCGGGCTTCAAACCCGTGGCTCGCCCACTACTGGCCGATCAATTTGCGGAACTCGGCCTCATCCACAGTCCGCACGCCGAGTTCCTTGGCCTTGTCCAGCTTCGAGCCGGGCGATTCGCCGTGGATGACCAGGTCGGTTTTCTTGCTGACGCTGCCCGCGACTTTGCCGCCGAGTTGTTTGATCAAGTCCTGGATTTCCTTGCGAGAATAACCCTCCAGCGTGCCGGTGACCACGACGGTCTTGCCCGCCAGCGGTCCGGACCCGGCGCGGGCTCGGCGCGGCTGGGTCATGTTGACCCCCGCGGCCGCAAGCCGCTCGATGACCTTGCTCCCGGCGTCGGTGTGGAAGAAATGACGAATGCTCGCGGCCAGCTCCGGCCCGATCCCCTCGATCTCCATCAGCTCTACTTCCGAAGCCGCCATTAGCGCGTTCATTTCGCCGAAGTGATCGGCCAGCAGCTCAGCCGTGGCCGATCCCACGTGCGGAATGTTCAGGGCCGCCAGCAGGCGCGAAAGCGGCTGCTTTTTGCTTTTCTCAACGCCCGCAAGGAGCTTCTCTGTGCGCTTTTCGCCGAATTGGACGAGCGTCGTCTTGACGCCCCCGTCGTCAGTCTTCCGTTCCTGTTCGATTTCGAGCTTGACGATTTCGTCGCGGCGCTTCGGGAGTTCGTAGATATCGGCATAGGATTCGAGCCAAGCCTTCCCCGTCTTGGGATCCTGCTTGTCCACCATCTTGGTCACCATGACCTCGCCGAGCCCGTCGATGTCCATCTGGTCGCGGCCGGCAAAGTGCGTGAGCCGCTCCTTGAGCTGGGCCGGGCAGGTCGGATTGATGCAGCGGATGTAGACGCCGCCCTCCTCGCGATGGACCTCGCCCTTGCACACCGGGCACTTCGTCGGACGGGCGAGCGGCTTGGCCCCTTTCGGCCGCTTTTCTTTCACCACGCGGATGACCTGCGGGATGATCTCGCCGGCCTTTTCGACGATCACCGTGTCGCCCACCCGCACGTCGAGCCGATCGACCTGATCGAAATTGTGCAGCGTCGCGTGGCGGACGGTCGTGCCCGAAAGCAGCACCGGGTCCATCACCGCCCGCGGGGTGATGGTGCCCAGCTTGCCCACCTGGAAGTCGATGTCACGGATGACGCTCTCGCCCTGCTCGGGGGCGAATTTGTAGGCGATGCACCATCGCGGATAGCGGCTGGTACTGCCGAGCACGTCGCGCTGGTGCAGGGCGTCCACCTTGATGACCAGCCCGTCAGTCTCATAGGCTAGCTTGTGCCGCCGCTCGTCCCACTCGGCCAGGCGCTCGATGATTTCGTCCATCGAATCGACCACTTCGCGGTGAGCGCTGGCAGGGATGCCCAATTGCTCAAGCCGTTGATAGACCTCGCTCGTGTACTCGGCCGAGAGCGGCTCGATGACCCCGAAGCCGTGGGCGACAAACTGGAGCCCGCGGCCGGTGATGTTTTTCGGGTCAAGCTGCTTGAGCGTGCCGGCCGTGGCGTTTCGCGGATTGGCGAAAAGCTCCAGCCCCTTCCTCGCCCGTTCTTCATTGAATTGCCGGAAGGATTCGGTCGGCCAGACGATCTCGCCGCGCGGCTCGACGAACTTGGGCACGTTCTCGCCGTTCAGCCGCAGCGGAATCGACGGGATGGTGCGGGCGGCGTGGGTGATGTCGTCGCCCACCCGGCCGTCGCCGCGGGTCAGGGCCCGGATGAGCAAACCGTTCTCGTAATGCAGGGCCACGGCCACCCCGTCGATTTTCGGATCGACCCGGTACCGGTACGCCTCGCCCCCGAGCCCCGTGCGGACCCGCTCGTCGAACTCGCGAAGCTGAGCCTCGTCGTAGGTGTTGTCCACCGACTGCATGGGCTGGGTGTGGGCGACATGCTCGAATCCCTCAATCGGCTGCCCCGCGACCCGCTGCGTCGGCGAATCGGGCGAAACCAACTCGGGATGCTCCGCCTCCAGCCGCCGAAGCTCGTCGAATAATTTGTCGTATTCGGCGTCGCTGATCCTCGGCTTGCCCAGCACGTAATAGGCATGATCGTGCCGGCGAATTTGCTCGCGAAGGCGCTCAATCTGCTGTCGGAAGGATGCACTCATGGCCGGGCGATAGTTTACCAGCCATCCGCCCATCGGCACGTCCCGGACGTACTGGCATGGCGATCCGCAACCGATCTGAACCGCGACAGCATGGAGCGGTCGATCCGAGCCGCGCCCGTGAGGAAGCGCCCCACCGGCGAGACGCCGGTACCACACCTCCCCCTTGCCAAGGGGAGATACGGGCAGTTCAAGCGATGAGTGGCATTGTCACCGGCGATGCTCGTTGTTATATCAGTTGTCTTCGGATGTCCCGGGCGCCGTGCAACACCCCAACAACAATGAGCGTGTCGCCGTCAATGCGATATGCAATCAAATATGGATTCACCGCCCAGAAGCGATAAGCAGGGTTTACAACGTCCCGCCGCCTGTGCCCCATGCCGGGAAACTCCGCCAGCGAACGCATGGCCTCGTGAAGGGCATCTTCGACGCGGTTGGCCGCGGCCGGGCTGTCGCGGGCGATATAGTGCCAGATGGCGTCGAGGTCGGCGTCGGCCCGCCTCGAAATTCGGAGGATCATGGGTGGTCCGCGCCACGAGTGGATCGACGATGGCGGCGGGCGAGCATGGCCTCATCGGCGTCGAGAGTTCCCTCGCTGGATATGCTTTGTTCGCCCTCGGCCAGAAGTGATTCAAGCTCGCCGGAGGCAAAGTCGCCCAGAAACTCCTGTTGTCGAAGCGCTGCAAGGGCGGCGCGAACGACATCTTCGGCCGATGCGTATCGTCCGGCCCGCAGTTTCTCGTCGATGAACTGCTGCATCTCGTTGTCAATGGCCAACCGCATTGCGACTCTACTCCTTGCCGTGAATGATGAAATGATGATAGCAAAATTCGCTTCTGCCCGCAACGATCACGAATCGTCCGCTCCGCCCACCTCGAACGCGAATGCAAAAGGTTCAAGCCGCATCGCGCTTTGATAATCGTGACAGGCACATCGGGTACAGTCGATATAAGCGGCCAAGCCTGCACGCCCACGAGGCAGAGTTCGATCGCTTTCCTTTGGTCGCGGCTTGGATCGGCTAGGATCAGTCCACCGACGGCATTGGCTGGCTGTGGGCGACGTGCTCAAACCCCTCGATCGGCTGCCCCGCGCCCCGCTGCCTGGGCGAATCGGGCGAAACCAGCTCGGGATGCTCCGCCTCCAGCCGCCGAAGCTCGTCGAATAATTTGTCATATTCGGCGTCGCCGATCCTCGGCTTGCCCAGCACCTAATAGGCATGATCGTGCCGGCGAATCTGCTCGCGGAGACGATCGATCTGTTCCTGTTCCGAGGTACCCATTGCGGCCGCACAGTCTACATACTTTTGACCTGTCGGCACGTGCCAAGGCTACGGCGGCCGGTTGCCATTTGGCCGCCGGAGCTCTACAATTGATCTTCAATGTGGCTGACCACTTGCAACTCATCGTCCGCCGAGAAGTACGGCAGTGCAAGAAGCCGGAACAATTGCTTAATGTGGGTCGGGCTTTTTGTGAGTGCAGTGCTCCCTAATCTAGCCGGATCGCGCGGCTCGCTTTGTGCGGAACCAGAGCGAACTGAGTCTTCCGCTGTCACTCCGGCGAAGCAACTCTCAGCAGTTGATCTCTTCTCGACGCGTGCGCCAGCCGTCGTGAAGCTCGTGGTCTATGGGGAAGGAAACGGACCCGTCGCCTTAGGTTCCGGATTCGTGATCACGGCACCGTCGCCGACGATCCGTCACATCTTGACCAACTATCACGTTATTCGAGCGGGCGTGCATGTAGAAGTCGAGTTCCACGACGGCTCGTCTTGCATCGCTCGCGAGTTACTCGCCGAGGATCCGTCGTTGGATTTGGCCGTCCTAACGCTGCAACTAGACGAGCCTAGGGACCCAGCAGCCCGGGCGACAATCGACATTCGAAATGCTGAAGAACCGCCGGTCGGCACGCGGCTGTATGCGATAGGCAGCCCAGTCGGTATGAAGAACACGCTCAGCGATGGGCTCTTGAGTGGCTACAGGTCCGAAGATTCCGAAGCCGCTTCCGTTCAGATCACGACTCCGATCAGCCCCGGATCGAGCGGCGGCCCAGTCTTTACGGATACCGGAGCCTTCGTCGGCATCACAACCGCGACTATGCGTGACGCCCAGAACGTCAACTTCGCCGTTTCCGCTAAGAAGGTCCGGGAATTCGTAGCTCGTGGGAATCGTCCGCGTCCTCTCTGGCAAGGTTCCTGCATCCACCGCGAAGAGCAAGGGTTTTTCCGCAAGTTCTATGAAGAGGTTTACCAGTCTTTTCGCAAGAATAGATCGGACCTCCCAGCGAGTCTCCATCCGACGTCAAGCGACCCAGTCCAGTGGATGAGCGGCTCGCTTCCGTTCCACGGCGGTGCGCAGTTTCTTGAGTACTGCAGCGCCCGCGCGAAGGAGGATGAGCTGAGCGCGCTCATTCTGATGGCATCGTTTCATCGCGGCGCAGCAAAGGCCGATCGCAATGACGCTCCTGCTCGGCTTGCCGAAGCCGAAGCGATGCTGAAGCGAGCCCTTCCGCTCGCTGGGGACGCTAAGTTCTTCATCTTGTTCAAGATGGCTGATGTCCAGGGACGGGACCGAGCATTGCGGACCGAAGCCTGGGAGTCGGCCTTAGCCAATGTTTTGGATACGCTGCAAGCCAGCCGGGATTTGAACCCGCGGTTCTCGCCGACTCTCTATGAAATCGCGAACACGCTCTTCTGGCACCGGAGGTTCTCCGAAGCCCTGCCAGTGTCGGAACAACTCGTCCGACTCGTCCCCAATTCGGCGATGGCTCACCTTCAGAAGGCATTGATTCTAAAGGGACTCGGATCAAGCCTAGCCGCTATTGACGAGCTTCGTAACGCCGTAGAACTCAATCCCTATGACACTGACCAAGCCCTTCATTTGGGGACGCTCCTTTCCGAAACTGGACAGAAGGAGAAAGCAATAGATGCCTTTCGTCAGAGCGTAGAAGCGCAGAAATTGCTGGTAGCAGATGCAATCCATCGAATCCGGCGCGAGTGCGAGGCTCGCCGCGACTGCGATGACAAAGAGTATCGGGAGTACGTTGTCACGATCAAGGAGTATCACCGGGTCGCAGGTCAAGTCTGCTTCCTACACTGGTGGATTGCTCGCGAGCTAATCGGTCTGAAGCGATTCGACGAAGCCGTCGAAGCCTACCAAGCTGCCTTAGATGCGGCGGATGGAATGGATCCGGACTCCCGCGTGACTCTCGAACAAGAGCTTGCGGCGTGCCGTGCTGTAATACTCGAATCAAAGTAGCGTTCGCGGCGCTCGCCTAATTGAACCGCCCATCTCCATTCCCGCGACCAAAAATAGACGCGATGGAAGTCCGATTCCATAGCGGCCGCAACTACCGAATCACCCGAAAGACAGCTAACTTCCATTTCGTACTCGTCGCGTGCTCTAGAAGTGGGAAGTCCATTTGAATAGATTATCAACCAGCACTCGCTCACGTCAGTGAGATCATATTTGGCTGGTTGATGCTGGGTTATCAAATGGCACATAGGTGCGGGCCTTATCCCGACCCACGAGAATCCGCCAACGTCGGGAAACCAATTATGCGATGAGCGATAACTTCCAGTACGCAAGACATAAATGTACGTGAAACGCCTCCGTAGCTCCAGGAATGCAGAAAGATCTTGCGCGTAAAACAAGCCGCCATTCCATTCGCACGCTACCCTTGGCCGAAGCAAATCGATTATCTCCCTGGCAACTTGGGTACATTCTTTTCTATTCAACCCTGTGCGACCCGGACGGAACCCGACGCTAATTTGGAACCTGTCAAGCTCGGGGATCGTCGCGATCGATCGAAGTTCACTTCGTAGACATTTTCTCACGGTCTTCTCACGAAATGCCGCTGACCCTCTTCGCTGCCCTGCATCAGATGAATACCAAGTGAGCTCGATTCCAATCCGGCGCGTTCCGAATTGATCCTCAATCGTGACCTTGACGTCCGGCCCGGCCACGTGCCGCTTTGCGCGACGGGCGGCGAACTCGCTCGTAGACTTAATGTCCTTGAAGGGAATCTCCATCAATGTGAGGAACTCAGTGGCGTACTGCTTCTCCCACGCTTCTTGTTCAATTATGCTCATGCCTTGGATTTGCTCGCATTCTTGCCTTGCCCCTCCACACTTCGTACTTGCCCGCGTTGATTTCGGACTCGGCTCTCTTGAGTTTCTTTTTGATATCCGGCCCGGTTTCGAGAATGTCGAGCGTTTTCAGCAATGACTCTTACTCCTCAATGGGGATCATGGCGATCACGGGTTCGAAGTCTTCGACAATGACGTAGGACTCGCCGCGATTTTGAATGCGCCGAGTAAGCACGGTAAGCTGTCTCTTAGCTTCGGTAATGAGGATAGATTGCACCATTCGTCGTCTCATTGTTCGCTCGCCTTCCTGGCCGACCCTTCGCGTTCCAAAGCTGCCGCGAAGCTGTTGACTTGCCGCAGCAACGAGTTGTAACGCGAGTGGGCGGCGGTTCCGAGGCGGTTTTCCAGCAGCGCATAAAGCGCGAGTTCCCGTGGATACGGGGCAGTCGTTTCCGGAACCACAATACCCAACCGACGAAGCCGCTGTGCCGCGATGGCCACCAGCAAGGCCGGCTCGGACACCACCCCGCCCGCAAGATCCTCCAGCCCCTTCACGACCAAATCCGCGCCGGGAAGGCCGTCGAAATCCGTGCTGTGTGGGTCAACCTTGCCCATGATCTTCAAGTTCACGAGGACGCGCACGAATTACGAACATGCAGTGCATTTCACGTCGAATCGGTATTAAGCCACCACCGCACACCCGCCTGATGATCGCCCTACAGCCCGACAATGTTATAGCCGCAGTCGACGAAGATGTTTTCGCCGGTGACGCCGGTGGCGAGTTCGCTGGCGAGGTACACGGCCGTCTTGCCGACCTCGGCCGCTTCGACATTGCGATGCAACGGGGCCTTCTTCTCGACCCAGCCGAAAATCTCGTCGATCCCCCCCACCGCCATGGACGAAAGCGTCTTGATCGGGCCGGCGCTGATGGTGTTGACCCGTATGCCGAACTCTCCCAATTCCAGCGCCAAGTATCGCGTGCAGGCCTCCAGGGCGGCCTTGGCCACGCCCATCACGTTATAGCCGGGAACGGCCTTGTCGCTGCCGTAATAGGTCATGGCCAGGATCGACCCGCCGCGGGGCATCAACTCCTTCGCCCGCCGGGCCATCGCCACCAGGGAATAGGCCGAAATGTCCAGGGCCTGGGCGAAAACGTCTCGCGGGGTATGAGCGAACTGGCCGGGCTTAAGGTAGGTGCGATCGGCGAAGGCCAGCGAATGGACCAGGAAATCGATGGTGTCAAACCGCTCTCGAGCGGCCGCGAAGGTTGCATCGAGGTCGGAATCCTTGGACACGTCGCAGGGCATGATCCACGGGTCAGAAATACCGATTTCCTCGATGGCCTTGGCCACTCGGCGCTCGTTCTTCTCGCCCGGCAGATAGGGAAAGCCGCACACCGCCCCCTCGGCCGTAAAGGCCCTGGCGATATGACAGGCAATGCTGCGATCGTTGGCGATGCCGAAAACAAGTCCTTTGCGACCATTGAGAAGTGCCATAGCCTGCTCCACACGAACCCCTGTACCATGCTAGCCGCGCCGCCCCACGGCGCGCCGACCAATATGCGCCCCCTTACCTTGTATCTTCGGACGACCACTATCGAGTTTCAACGTGGGTATCGTCAAAGACGGCAAGCCCATTCGACCCAGGACGTTCTGCACGTACTCTCGCCAGTAGGGCCATGCGTTGAAGACAGCATTCGACTCCGCAAATGCATCGTAGTGAGCCTGCGTCAAACCCGGGACTGTCGTGATGCTGTAAGCCAGCTGATACGTAGCCTCGATCGTGAGGACGTAGTCCTGGGGATCGGCATCCTCGTACCGGGCGGCTAGCTGACAAACGAGCTGCACGACGAGTTTCGAATTCTCCATGCTAAGCTGAGCGGCGGACCCAACACCAAGCCGCACCTCTGGCGGAAGACGCGCCTCGCGAAAATCCTTGCGCCGGATTGCCGTTCCAACTAGCACAATCGAGTCAATGTCGACTCGTTTTGAAACGGCCATTGCAAGTCGCCCCTTATCAGAAGGCCGCGCCGCAGTTTTTGTTCGCTTCGACATTGTCAACTCGCAACTTTCAAGGCGGTGGTTGGCATTTGATAGCGAGCATCCCAGGGCTGCATCGTGTTCCAGTGCGTGGCCATGCTCTGAAGCAGGGTCACATGCCTGCCTTGCGAGAGCGGGGCCGCGCTGAAATGCAGTTGTTGGTCAAGCGCCGTGAAAATGTCCGCAATCGTGCGGATAGTCATGTTCGCGCGTCCATCAAGAAGTTGAGTAATGTAGCCCTTCGTCTTTCCGAGACGACTCGCCAATTCCTTTCGGGTGACCGAATCCCGTTCGAGCAATTCGCAAACGAGTTCGGTCAGCTCTTGAATGGCGCGCTCCTGCTGAAAGAGCCGCAATCCTTCGGGAGAACTGGTCACTTCATCGAGCAAGTTCTTCGGCATGTCAGCGTCCTCCTCGGTTAGGTTTCTGTCTCGCCAGGTGTTCTTCGCGGATGTCTTCCGCTCGATCAATCTCCTTGGGGTCCAGCGGATCCTTCTTCTTTTTGTAGCCGTTCGTAAGAAACCACGTACGGCCGACTTGAAACGCGAAGAGGCGGACCTGGCCCTTCTTGAACTCGAATATCTTCCCTCGCACTTTCTTGAACTGCTTCCTATTCCAGATGCGGCCCTCCTGAGCCATGTGATTCAGGAGCGCCACGAGCGAGACGCGCTCTTGGGGGAGCAGCGTAGCGATGAACTCCTTGGCAGGCATGGAGCCGTTCGCTCGAATTGTGTATTCAATTCGACAGCTCGCTCCCTCGACAACGACAGTTGTTTCGGCATTCCCGCTCATTAGAGTTTACTTATAACTAAACCGAAGTCAAGTCAAGCATAGGGGCCTAGTGTAGCAGGTGTTTTATCGGAATGGTGCGCGAAATAGCGTGAAGCTTGATTTTCGTCCTAATGTTCGATTGATGGGGCGAATCAATCGGAATCGCTTGCCTTTCCCGTGTCCTGCGGCACCATTTCCGGTTCGAGATCGACCCCCAGGCCGTCGGCGATGCGGTTGATGTAGTTGAAATAGGAAATGGACTGTACCGCGTCGCCGATCGCCCGATCGGAAAGGCCGACCTTGCGAAGCCCATCCAGATCGGTCTCGACAATCGATGCCGGAAAGCGGGTTAGCTTCACCGCGAAGTCACAGAGCGCGCGATCGACAGGTGACAGCGGCGCCGTGCGATAGTCGGCCTTCACGGCCGCAACGAACGCGCCAGCCAGACCTTCACCGTCAGCGGTTTGCGGCGGCGACTGCGAAGCGGCCGTCGCACCGGCGATGCTGCCTGCTATTGCACTTGCGTCGATGCCGACCTCAGCCCGGAGGTCATGCGCGTGCGCTTCGGTTCAGTAATGGCAGCCGTTGGTCTTGGACACCACAACCGCCAGCATCTCGCGCTGAACCCGCGAGAGTGCCGACTCGCCGTGCAGGACGCTCAAATAGAGCTGAAGGCTCGATTGCAGCGCGGCGGGATTGTTGCTTTGAACTTTGAGGATGTTAAAGACTTTGCCGGCGCGGGCGATGGCCGCACGATAGATCTTGGCAAGCAGCCCATCGGCCTCGTCCTCTGCGATGATCTTGATCCAGGCCATTGTCGCCTAACTTCCACAGCAATGCGACGCGACGAGCGGGGTCAATCGACAACCGTTACCGTCGAGTGTTTCTCAATCAGGCACTTGTAGAGAAACTCAACGTCTTCATTATACAGCCTCACGCAGCCCAGCGAGACACTACGGCCGATGCTGTGCGGCTCGTTCGTTCCGTGAATGCCATAGCGTTGCTGTCCAACGGCCTCACCGGATACGCCCACCAATCCAATCCAATGCTCACCCAGCGGATTCTCCGGATCGTCGGCGGAAATAATCTGCCCCCCGCGCGGCGGGTAATACGTCGGGTTGACCAACTTGGTCGAAACCTGCCACACACCGGTCGGCGTGCTGTTGTCCGCCCCCAGCCCGACGCGGAAATGCTTCACAAACGTCTTGTCCAGATAAAGGTCAAGAGTGTAATCGCTTTTTCGAACCGTCGCGTGAAACGGCCCTTTGATGACTTTGATCGTCTGCCCGGCTCGAATCAGATTCTTGTTGGCGATGTTATTGATGTAGGCCAGCAGATCCGCCGGAACCATGTAGGCTGCGGCAATCTTCGCAAGATTGTCACCGGGCTGAATGACATATCGCGAAACAAACGGGTCGCCATCCAGAATCCGCGGCGAGAAAATGGACTCCTGCCCAAGGCGGGTCAGCTCTGCCCGCAGGGTGGCCGCCTCGGCCGGGGGCACGCCATGCTGCATGGCATCGCTGAAATGAGTCCGAGCGGCCAGGACATCGCCATTGGAAAGCGATTGCTTGCCGGCGGAAACGAGCGAAGCGGCCCGATTGGCAGTGGTGCCCACCGCCGACGTACTCTTGATTCCTGAATCCGGGCTCGGACTCGAGGGCGATGGTGCGGGGGTGGTCGGCGCGCTAGCCACGAGGGGCACGGGTGATTCGGCCCCCTTTTCCGGAATGTCCCGCTGGGGCGGAAGCGGCTCGGGAACCTCTGGCCGATCGGTGGTCAGCACGGGTGGCGGAAGGATCGCCCGGTCGTCCGGAGCGCTGGGACCGGTTCCGACCCAGGCCCAAGTCCACCACGCGCTCAATGCGGCCACGCCAAGAGCGGGAACGGTCCAGTAACGCGTACGTCTTTTTCGAATTCTGAAACGTGCGGCCACGATGCTGCCTCCTTGCACTCGGCGGGAACACAAACCTCCTGGCAGATTCGCCAGTGCAAGCATATACGTTGTAAATCCGGCGGCAAGTGCCAACGCCGAAAATCATTGTCACGAATTGCATCTCGGAGCCAATCAAGCGGTTCGCGCCGGGCAGCCCGGAATTCACCCCGTTGTATCAGCATCGCTTGACGCAGATGCAAGAAACATCTCCAATCCGATACAAACGATGGCAGCATCCGCCTAATGGGGCGAAACTTACGGAATACACGATCATGGCCCAGGATTGGGAAGTTCAACATCCAACCGGCACCTGCACGATCAGCGGGCGTACCCTGGTAGAGGGCGAGGAGTTTTACACCGTCCTGTTCGAGGAGGGCGAGTCGTTTCGCCGGGCGGATTTCAGCCTCGACGCCTGGGACGGCCCGCCCGAGGGGGCCTTCTGCCATTTCAAGTCGCGGGTGCCGATAAAGCAGAAACGGCGGCGGCTCCTGGCCGACGACGACGTACTGGTTAGCTTTTTCGCCCGTCTGGCAACCGAAACCGAACCGATCCGCGTCCAGTTCCGATTCGTTCTCGCCCTGATTTTGATGCGAAAGCGAATCCTTCGATACGAGGGCTCCAAGAGCGAAGACGGCGTCGAGACCTGGCGGATGACCCTGCCCCGCGATGGCTCCGAACACGCGGTCGTGAATCCCAAACTCACTGACGACCAGATTTCCGGGGTCAGCGAACAGCTCACGGCCATACTGCACGGAACGGACTGGCCCGAATCGCGCGATCTGGACGACGCGACCGGGCAGGATTTCGACGTTTCTTCCGACACGGAGGCGAATCTTGCTTAGCAGCCTGCGGCAAAAAGTGTGGCACGGGTTTTCAACCCGTGTTTGTACCGGTGGGGAATCGCTATCACTTGCGCATTCGTACTTCCGCCCTCGGGCTATTGGACGAATAATCCCATTGGCGGCCGTGGCGATCCTGGCGGCGGCCGGTTGCCATACGCCGCCCAAGGCTCGCCGTGAGCCCCCCCCGCTGATTCCACTGGCCGAGGCCGCCGAAATACTGAACCGCAACATCGAGCGGGTCACCGGCACGCTGCGAGCCTCCGGAACGGTTGATGGATCTTTTGTGACACCCGAAGGTCGCCGCACTAGCTACAGCGTCAGCGGCGTTCTCTTTTATTTGGCTCCGACGTACGTTCGCTTCGACCTGAAGAAACTCGGCGATCGCCAATTTCTTTTCGGCTCCAACGAGGAGTCGTACTGGGTCTACGCCAAAAGCGAAGACGACTATTTCTGCGGGCGTCATGGCGCCTTCGAGGACTTGCCGGCCGAGTTGCCCATCCGTCCCGATCAGATTCCCGCCGCGCTGGGTCTCGAGCCGATCTCGGCCGGGGTGAGTCTTGCATCCCTTCAGCAGGCCCACCGTGTGACCGACGAACATCAGCAGCTTTTGTTCATGGCCCCCGATGCGGCCGGTCGGCTGGCCATCGAGAAGGAATACTGGCTCGACAGATTCCCGCCCAACCTCGTTCGGCAGGTCGTCTTTCGCAATAGCAATGGCGCGATCGAAATGACCTCGGTCCTGGGAGAATATCGGGCCACCTCGTCAAACGGTCCGATTCTGCCAATGGAAATGGCCGCCGATTGGCCCGAGGCCAAAGCCCAGATGCGATTCCGCATTCGCAAATGGGAGCTTGTGCCACAGGTCGGCCCGGGCGGCCCGCAATTCGCGACGCCCGCCGAATGCGGCGAGTCTCCGTCGAATGATCGTCCGGGTCGCCGCAAATAGGCATGTCGCCTCGAATACGGATTGCAAACACTGACCACAGGACGATTCCCGAATCGCGCGATCCGCTCGCATCCAATCAATGCCGCGGCGAGTTATCGGTATCCACCGCGCCACATCGTGCCATCACCCCGGTGAGAATCGCGATCCATCAATAAATCGTGGAAAAGTCACTGGAAACACGATAGAATATAAAGATGTCGGCGACGATGGCCCGTGCGTCGATCGAAGTCGGACGGCCTGAGTATCAAGCCTGTCCGAAGCATGACTTACAGGGGTGGGGCGTAGCGATGCATGCGGGCCTGTCTCGCCAACAGGCAACTGCTGCCTCGGCCGGCCGTGCCGGCGGTTTCCCCCCCGTCCGAATGCCTTGCAGGGTGCGCCATGGAATGGGAATCGCTTCGGGACCAATTCCCGATCACGCGCAACTATAACTTTCAGAACCACGCGGCGGTGGCCCCGATGTGCCGCCGGGCGACGGATGAAATCCGTAGATTCCTGGATCAGAGCGAACAAAGCGCCTATGTCGAAGGCGCTTTTTATCGCCATGCCGATCGCGTGCGGGCCCAACTCGCCCAGCTCATCAACGCCAATGCCGACGAAGTCACCTTTTGCAAGAACACCAGCGAAGGCCTGAGCATGGTGGCCAACGGACTGAGCTGGAACAACGGCGACAACGTCGTCACCACCAACGTCGAATTCCCCGCAAACATGTATCCCTGGCTGGCCCTTCGTTCGCGCGGCGTTCAAGTACGCATGGTGCTCGAGGAGGACGGCCGCATTCCGATCGAGCGCATCTTCGAGGCCATCGACAGCCGCACGCGGGTCGTGGCCATCTCGTCTGTCCAGTTCGCCAGCGGCTATCGAACCGACCTGGCCACGCTCGGCGAGTACTGCCAGAGCAAGGGCGTACTGCTTTGTGCGGACGCAATTCAGTCGCTCGGGGCCTTTCCGCTCGACGTGAGGGCGATGAACATCGATTTCCTCGCGGCCGACGGGCACAAGTGGCTGTGTGGGCCGGAGGGTATCGGCGTTTTTTACGTCCGCAAGGAACTTCATGGACACCTGCGGCCGAGCAATGTCGGCTGGATGTCGATGAAAGATCCGTTTAACTACGACCGCTACCATTTCGAATTCGCCGATTCGGCCCGGCGGTACGACACGGGCAGCTACAACCTGGCCGGAATCTACGGCCTGGGCGGAGCCCTGGAGTGGATCGACGGGATCGGCGTCCGGGCGATTTCGCAGCAGTTGCTGGCCCTGACCGACCGCCTGATCGAAGGGGTCCGGGCCAAGGGCTATCGCGTGGTAAGCGCCCGTCAACCGGGCGAGGGCAGCGGGATTGTCGCGTTTTTCTCCGACCTGCACGACGCCGAGACCATCCGCCGACACCTCCAGGCAGAGCATCGCATCGTCATCGCCGTGCGCTTCGGGCGGCTTCGCTCCAGCCCGCACGTGTACAATACCGAGCGGGAAATCGACCAACTCGTCGAAGCCCTGCCGAAGCATTAATCCCAATCCGAGCCGCGACCGTAAGGAGCGACCTGCCCTTCGCGAGCCGCGAACTCATGTCCTTTACGCGAGCCGAGGCGTCGGGCGAAGGGTGATTCGGGCCCACTATTTCTGCGCGCCTGGGATTGAGCTATGAACAATTCCTTTCAGAGAGCCGTCAGTACTATTGACAAGCCATTCGCCAATCGAATAAAGTATTAGTGAAATTAGATCTTGACTCATCTCTTGGAAACCGAAGGGGCCGGGGCAAAACGAAATGTTGCGACGAATCATCGCAGGCTGTATCTCCGTCGCGCTGATCGACCCAGGCACTGCCGGGCAGTTCGTACCGGGGCATGTGTTCGTGAATCGTCCTTCGTTTAACCTCTGCGAGACCGACGATTGGGGGATTCCTTTCGATGAAGAAAGGATTATCCAGCTTGATCCCTACCAACAGGTCTCTCGCGTCTTCGCGACCCTTCCGCGCGAGTGGTGCGGCTTCATTACGGGCATGGCCTTCTCGCCGGATGGGCGGCGGCTTCGGGTGTCGTCAGCGCAGTTGTGGTCGATTCTTGAATTCGACGCCGAGGGCAACTTCACGGTGGCGTTGAACTGGAACGACGGCATCCGCTACACGGAAGGCTGCAACAACATCGCCTACGACCGCAACGGCGATTTCTACGTGGCGAACTACGGGGGTCGCAATGTACTGCGTTTTCCGGCCGACGGCGGTCCCGCGGAGGTGCTGGATGCCCCTGCGCCGGAGGGCTTGCATGTTTCCCTGCCTTGGTCCATCGCGATAGCGCCCAATGGTGATGTGTACGTCGTGGACCGGGGAACGCCCCACGACCGCCTCCTTCGACTTGATGCCGAGGGAGGAGTTTATCTGGTGGACCAGATTGTGAGCTTTATAGATGGTCTCACATCAGTGACCGTAGATGCATCGGGCGACGTCTATTCTTTGATGCATCTCTCCCATGGTGTGGAGATCCTGGGGTATCCTGCGGGTGATCCGAGCCTTCGTTTTGTCTTGCTGAGTTGTCCTCCAATACTGCCTATCTGCGGAGCAGGTGTGATTGCCGTCTCACCAGATGGATCACGGATCTACGCGTTGGATGTAGGGTTTTCCGTTTTTTCGATTGATCCGGTCGACGGATCGCATGATGTAGTTTTCCCCCCAGGCGGAAGTGCGTACGACTGCGGGATGGCTGTTGTTCCGTTACGGGGCGATCTCAATGGTGACGGCATCGTCGACCTCGACGATTACACGTTAATGAACTTTTGCATCGGTTCGGCGATCGACGTCGCGGATACCAACCCGCGATGCAATGTCGCTGATTTGGATGTTGACGGTGACGTGGACTTGTTTGATTTTCGTTTCTTTCAGTGGGCGTTCGGAGGCGCTCGATGATCGGCGAGCAAAGCCCATTCCGATGCCTGGCGGTCCTGTTGGCCCTGTGGGCTGCGGCGTCAACCCAGCCCGCTGCCGGACAGTTCGTACCGGGGCATGTGTTCGTTTCGGACCCTGCAAGTGATCTTTGCACCCATACCGACGATTGGGGAATTCCGTTTTCCGTTGAGCGCATTCTGGAGATTGATCCGTACCAACAGGTCTCTCGTATCTTCGCGACCATTCCGCGCGAGTGGTGCGGCTTCATTACAGGCATGGCCTTCTCGCCGGATGGGCGGCGACTTCGGGTGTCGTCCGCGCAGTTGCGGTCGATTCTTGAATTCGACGCCGAAGGCAACTTTTCGGTGGCGTTGAACTGGGAGGACGGCATTCGCTACACGGAAGGCTGCAACAACATCGCCTACGACCGCAACGGCGATTTCTACGTGGCGAACTACGGAGGTCGAAACGTACTGCGTTTTCCGGCCGACGGCGGTCCCGCGGAGGTGCTGGATGCCCAT
>JBGTDB010000291.1:0-4216 GCA_041748515.1 Phycisphaerae bacterium | reverse complement strand
AATAAACCTGTTGTACTGCGGGCCGCCCGGTTCGAGTCGGTTTCTTCGACGGCCAACGGCCGGTGAGTATAAACTCACAGCGCAAACGCAGCAATTCATGAGCCACGGACCGCGATTAGGCCCAATGTGGACGCCTCGGTCGCCAGCCCGTACAAGTTTCGCACATGAAGCGCCTGCGAGTGATGGGGCCGGGGCTGCTGGTGACGGCCGCGTTCATCGGACCGGGGACCGTCACTACCGCGACCCTCGCCGGGGCGAGTTTCGGATTCGCCCTTCTATGGGCCGTTGTTTTCTCCGCCGCCGCAACCCTGATCCTCCAGGAAATGTCGGCACGAATCGGGCTGGTTGCCCGGATGGGACCGGCCGAGGCGCTACGGGTGTCGATCGAAAACCCGATGCTCCGCGGATTCGCCCTCGTCCTCGTGATATTGGCCATCGGCTTTGGCAACGCGGCGTTTCAAACCGGCAACATCACCGGCGCGGCCATCGGACTGGAGGCGGCCGCTGGCGGATCATCGAGGCTCTGGTCAATCCTGATCGGCGCGTCCGCGGGCGTCATGCTGTTCTTCGGAACGTATCGGCACATCGAGCGGTTGCTGATTGTTCTGGTCGTCCTGATGTCCGCGGCATTCATCACCACCGCATGGATCGCCCGGCCGCCGATCCACTCACTCCTAGATGGGCTCATTCCGCGTATTCCCGACGGCTCGATGTGGACCGTGATCGCCCTGATCGGAACGACGGTTGTGCCCTACAACCTCTTCCTTCATGCGGGGGCCGTGCAGGTGAAATGGCCCGCCCACGTCCCTCTTCGCGAGTCACTTTCGCAAGCCCGATGGGACGCCGGACTATCGATCGGCATCGGCGGACTGGTAACATTTTCGATCGTGCTTACGGCGGCGTCCTTCTTCGCACAGGGCACAACAATCGAATCCGCAAGCCGGATGGCCGATCAGTTGGTGCCACACCTCGGCAGCGGGGCAAGATACCTGTTCCTCGCCGGGCTGACTGCCGCGGGACTGACTTCGGCGGTAACCGCGCCGCTGGCCGCCGCCTATGCGACCTGCGGAGCCCTCGGCCGACCTGCCGATTTGACCTCGACGTCGTTTCGGGCGATCTGGTTTGCCGTGCTTGTTATTGGAACCATTCTGGCATCGCTTGGGCAGAATCCAATTCAGGCCATCCGCTTTGCCCAGGCCTTTAACGGCCTGCTGCTTCCGATCGTCGCCGTGTTTCTCCTTTACGTCATGAACCGCCGCCGATTGCTCGGCGAACACACCAACGGTCCGCTGGCGAATGTACTCGGGGCGATCGTCGTGCTGGTCACCGCGGCGTTCGGGCTGCGACAAATCGCCATGGCGCTGGGATTAATTTGACCGATTCTCCAGGTTTTCCGGGGCCCGGGCACCGCAAGCGGGGCGCCTACACGCGCGGGGGAGCGAGTTCCGGTGTAAAGTCCCGGAATCGGGTATGGCACGAAACGCACGAAGTGGTAACGGCGTCGAGTTGCCGCTGCATGGTCTGAATATCGCGTTCGCGGGCGGCGAGGTTCAGGCGGCGAGCCTGGTCGCGAAGGGCGCGGGCCTGCTCCAGGAATGCCGCCCGGTCAGCCACGCCGACGTTGAGGTGCTCGATGGCCCCGGGGATGCGATTGGCCGAATGGGATAGCTTTTCCGCGAGGATGGCCGCAGCCTCAAACTGAAACCGGACATCGGTGGTCAACTTCGGCGCGTCGGGATCATATTGCCCAAGGTCGGGAACCTCTTGGGCCGTTCGCCCCAGCTCGCGCATCACCGTACGAAGCTGCTCATCGTGCAACCAGTGCATAGTCGGCTGCCAACGTGCCGGTTCGGGCGGCGCCTCGGAGATGGACTTCTTCGGCGCGCACGACGCCACGTTGAAAACATATGCCGCGGAAATGGCCGTAAATATTATCATGCGTTTCATGGAATAGGGCCCTCGTCAAGTCGCCAATAACGATCAACGTCCGTCCCGCGAAATATTGGCGCCGTCCGGCCTGAATCGGTTAAGTCGGGCGGACAAATGCTCATTCGAAATCGCGGTGTGGGCGAAGGGAAAACACGTCGGCAGTACATGGCAAATCCGCGCGTCAGGCCTGGTCCAGTAGCCATTCGCTGACCGGCTGAGCAGCCGTATCGAAATCGTACTCCCGCAAATGCCCTTTGGACACCCACCGGACCTCGCAATACGGACCCTCCGCCGACGTCGGACCCGGGCGGCCGGCTCCCGCCCCTGATCCCGGATTAAAGCGAACCGCGCCCGCACGTGGCTCGCCCGAAACAATCCCACAGAAAAAATACCGTAGCACGGCCTCTTCGCCATCCACCTTCATCACGAGCGGCGGTTGGCCGACGACCACTTCGAGGGCGACGCCCAGATCCGCCTTGGCGATTCGACGAATGGCGGCTTCGGGTGCCTCACCGGGCCGCACCGGGCCGCGCGGGAAGACCCATAGGCGCTCGACTTCCGATCCTGTGGCCGGTCGAGCAATCAGATAGTGATGATCCGCCCGCTCGATAATGGCCGCCGCGTACTTCAACCTGTTTTTCTGCAAGGCCATCGTCCTATCTCGCCGCCGGCTTATTGTGTAACGCTCGTCATAGTCCGCATTGGTCGAATCCTCGCTCGAACAGTAGCCCGGCAAAGCCTTAGGTTCTAATTATTCTTTCGGCCGTGCACGTAGCGAAGCGGCCACGTCTGGGATGCGACCCCAAATGCGAGCAGGCCGACCGACAGCGCCATCCGAATCGCAAAAATGTAGCGCGTCTGGCTGAAAGTCATCGAGGCATCCACCGACGCAAGCTCGCCTTTCTTAAGCGTTCCACCCGATAGCGCCCATCGAACGTAGCCCAGAACGCCGCCGGGCGGAAAATTCGTTCCAATGTGCGCTCGCACCTCGGACGCGACGTTGTTGCGGAACTGTTGCGGCGTTCGGCCGTCGAGGTCGGGCGTGATCTTGATGGCCTTCTCGGCCATGTCCCAAGGGAGATCCCGGCTTTCCTTGATGATCGATACGGACCAGACTCCTAATACCAGAACGGTCGTCCCGGCGACGACCGTCGATGGTCGGTAGGGCCCGCCGGGCGACGAAATGCGAAAGACCAGCGCGCCGATTGGAAGCCCAAACAGGGCGAAGAAAAACAGCCCCAGATAGAACGGAAGCAGTGCGGCGAACGAAAGCAGCCAGCAGAACGGAAGCGAAAGCACTCCCGCTGCCAGCACGGCCAACCAGAATCGGAGACTCGGCCGGGGACCGGGGCCCCATTCCATGTTGGCCGCGCCAATCGGAGCGGGCGCGACCTCACCGCGACGGGTCGGCTGCATCGGCGGCCGCTCAGCTTGCACCAATGGAGGCATCCTTTCCATCTCCCGCACGATACCAGAGCACTTCGACGTCCTGAAGCGTAACCAGTCCCTCGGCCACCATTTCGTCCAGTGTCGGCAGGAACGCCTCGATCTTCTCTCGCACGTCAACGATCTCAATGATAACGGGCAAATCCTCCGAGAGCCGGAGGATTTTCGCCGTGTGCAGCCGCGAGCGCGCTCCATAGCCCATGCGGCCGTGGGTAACGGTCGCTCCGCCAAGGTGCGACTCGCGGGCTTTCAGGACGATGGCTTCGTACAGCGGCCGCCCATCCCACCGATCGGATTCGCCAATGAAGATTCGAAGCAGACAACCGGGCGATCGCGACTTCATCCGATCAACCACCACCTTCCAAGCCGCTGCCCCACGAGTGTCGCCATCAGGCACACGAGTACACTCGCCACGGCGTTCAATGCCGCGAGCTCAAATTGACGGCTTTCCGCCAGCTTCAGTGTGTCAAGCGAAAACGTGCTGAACGTCGTGTAGCCGCCGAGGACTCCGACAAGTACCGCGGTGCGATAAATCGGGTCGATTGACGACTGGGCGAACAGCTCGCTTAGCAACCCGATGGCCAGGCAGCCAGACACGTTTATCAGGAAGGTTCCTATCGGAAACAACGCAACGGACTGCTGAGCCAGGCCCGATAGCACATAGCGTAGAACACTGCCGATTGCGCCGCCGGCCGCGATGGAGACAATCCGCATGGCCGATTCGCTCATGCGGCTATCTTCCGCAATTGCCGCTGCAATGCAAGCAGCACATGCACGTTGCCGAGCTTATGACTGGCTTCGGGAGAGTGGCTTTGCGGGGGGTGGCTGGGGCTCTTTCGTT
>JBGTDB010000290.1:0-1746 GCA_041748515.1 Phycisphaerae bacterium | reverse complement strand
CCGGCCAAATACCGTGCAATCGACAAAGCAGACATCTTCGCGGGCATTGCCCTCGCGATCCTTCCACTTGTGCGTGGTGGCAATGCCGAATTTGCAAATGGCCGTGTTCGAGGCCGTATAGCTAAGCTGCGGGTCTCGCGTCAGGTTCCCGACGAGAATGATCCGGTTAAAGCTGGCCACGGGAGGCTCCTGTCTGCCAAAGGGCTGTCACGGTTCCGCGCGACGCGGAACGATCAAAGCCGGTTTACTCGAGCACCGGCTCGGCGGCCGGGGCGGATTCGCGCCCACGATGGCGGTCGGACCGACCGGAATCACGCCTTCCGCGGTTATCATTCCAATCAGGCCGTCCCTCATCCCTTGCGGGTTCGGCGACGCTCTGCTGGAAGCCGCGCTCCATCGCCTCAGGGGTCAGGTCGTCGGCCCGAAGCACGAGCACGCGGAGGATATTCTCCGACAATTCGGCGTCTCGTTCCAAGGGCCCGATTTTATCCGGGGGGGCCTTGAAATACACGAGGGCATAAACGCCGCGCTTTCGGCCGCGGATTTTGTAGGCCAGGCGCCGCTCGTCCCATTGCCGACAGACAATAATTTCTGCCTGGGCCCGCTCCATCAGCCGGCGAATTTCGCCTTCGCAGTTATCCCAGGTCGTCCCGAACGTCGGGTCAAACAAGAACATCGCTTCGTACTGGTTCAAGACTGAAAATCTCCTCGACGGCAGGCCCCAACGCCCGCGGTCAGCTTCGCCCGCGCGAATTCATCCGCCCTTGGCCGGATCCGGATTAAACCGGTTCATGGTTGTCTGCGGGCCATGTTGTACCCAACACTCAACAGCGTCGGCAGCCCGATTCACGGCGTCCATCATGATCGGTTCTTCGTCCCGGTCGAACCGCGTCAGCACATAATTGGCCGGGTCGCCGATCGGTTCACCAATGCCTATTCGAAGTCGGCACCAATCCTGCGAGCCGACATGGTCAATGACGTTCTGCAATCCGTTGTGTCCGCCCGCCGACCCGCTCATACGAAACCGCAACCGGCCGGTCGGCAAGGCAAGGTCGTCGGTGAGCAGCAGCAAGTCGCCCAGCTCGAGTTTATAGAAGCGGCCGGCCGCCGAAACGGCCTGCCCGCTTCGGTTCATCCAGGTCGTCGGCTTCAGCAGCACGACGGGTTCGGAGTCGATCAGCCCCTGACCGAACCAGGCGTGGAACTTCTCGGCCTTGGTGCCTATGTTCCAACGCGCGCTCAATCGGTCGATCACGTCGAAGCCGACGTTGTGCCGGGTCTTCTCGTACGCAGGCCCCGGATTTCCCAGCCCGACGATCAGCTTCACGAAACAGACCGCCTCGCAGAAGACTACTTTTTCTTCTCTTCCTCGCCTTCCTCATCCTTGCGGACGCGGCCGATTCGTTCGGGCTCGGCCGGCGTCTCACCCTCGGCCGCAGCCGCGGGGGCTTCCTCGGCTTCGGCGGCGAGCAGTCGCACCGTTGCGACACGGTCGTCCGGTTCGGCCAGGGCCTCGACGCCATCCGGCAACTTCAGGTCTTTGACGGTCAGCGACTCGCCGACCATAAGGTGCGCAACGTTTGGATGCAGGGTATCGGGGATCGCCGTCACCAGACACTCCACTTCGATTTCAGCCATGGGTTGTTCGAGCACGCCGCCTTCCGCTAGGCCCTTGGGCACGCCGCGAAGCTCGATGCCGACCATGACGCGGACTTTTTCGGTCAGGTCGACGCGAGTAAGGTCCAA
>JBGTDB010000289.1:0-6512 GCA_041748515.1 Phycisphaerae bacterium | reverse complement strand
GGCGATGGAATTCCCAACGAGGAGGATGATGACGCAGACGGCGACGGCATTCCCAACGACGAGGACGACGACGCCGACGGCGACGGCGAGGACGATTGCGACTGCGAGCACGGCGTGTGCAGCGCCTTCGGAGGCCTTTGTTTCTGTGATTACGGCTGGGAGGGCGAAGACTGCGACACTTTCCATTGCCGCGATATTCGAAACTGCAACAACGGGACGTGCATAGGCCCGAACGCCTGCCGCTGCAATCAGGGCTGGGAAAGTGTGGGAAGCATCCCATGCGCGGTGTATCACTGCCGCGGCGTGGCCAATTGCAGCGGGCATGGATCATGCACCGGCCCCGATGTTTGTAAATGCGACGACGATTGGAGGGGCCGGCCCGATTGTTCGCGACACACCTGCGCCGTCGCCCCGTCGCTTTGCGACGACGGCGACCCATGCACCACTGACACCTGCGACCCACTGGCGGGCTGTTCCAATGACCCGGTCGATTGCACAAGCCCCGAAGTCTGCGTTAACGGCAGTTGCACTAACCCGTGCATGAACGCAACTGATTGCGATTCCGGTCAAGGCTGTCGCGACGGTGGGTGCTTCGATTGCGAACAGGACAACGATTGCCGAGATGGCGATCCATGCACGACGGACACGTGCGATTCGCAAAGCGGCTGCCAGAATGAGGACATTTCATGTCCCTCAGATACGGAGTGCATCAGCGGAAAATGTGTTGATCCCTGCGACGACGACTCAGATTGCGACCAGGGTCAATCCTGCAAGGACGATGGCTGTTTTGAAGATTGCGACGACGATTCGGAATGCGAAGACGGCGAAGTTTGCGACGACGGCGTGTGCATCCCGGAGGATCAGGAAGAAGAAGACGATCAATAGTCCCGCCCTGACGGGACATTATTAACTACAAAGGAGTGCCGGGGAATGAAGCGTTTGGCGGGTTTTAGTCTCACAGCGGCGATGGTTGGCGCGCTCTTGGCGGTTTCCAGCTGCAACAATCAACTTGGCAACGACGGCGGGACTGCGGGACGACTCTTGCCGCCGCCCGCTTCGGCCAAGGCCATTAGCAATCACTATGTTGAAGTGCGCCTTCAGGACAAGGCCGACTCGGCCGCGGTTCGACCAGAGGCCTTTGTTATCCAGTCCGCCGATGGCTTGGGCTCGCTTAGCGTCACGACCGCCCAGATTGTCGGCGACGGACAAACTGTCCTGCTTGCCACCGACGGGCAGGAGTCCCGGCCGTACCGCCTGACGGTTATAAGCAACCCCGAATCGGCCGTCGAATTCCAGGCAGCTCAGAGCGTCGGATTCGTCGGCTCCACGATTCCCGAACCGCGACTGCTCAGCGCCGTCGCGCTGAACAGTACAACCGTCCTCCTAAACTTCAGCGAGCCCATGAATCCGGTCACCGCGGAGGTAACGGCCTTTTATCACATAGCCGATCCAGACGATGATCCAGACCTGGACATCAGCATCGTTTCGGCCCAGCTTGGCCCGGGCGGCACTACCGTCCTGCTAACAACAACGCCGCAGGAAAACCTCAAGTACACCATTCACGTTGCCAATATTGACGCCGCCTTCACGTCGAGCACGACCTGCCTGGGCACGGAGATCAGCCTTCAAAGTTCAACCGTCCAGTGCTCGCCCCAGATCCGGCCGAGTGACACCGGCGGCGCCGGGGCGCCGTTCGTTATTTCCGCAAGGACGAAAATCGCCGAATCCGCTCCACTCAACCCTAATGCGGCGGGCGAGGCGGGGAGCGTCTATCTTTCGAGCATCGGAGCAGGCGTCAAGACGTCCGCTTGCCTCGGCGACGCTTCGGTTTCCGGAATCGGAACCGAGCGCGACGAGGAATTGATCTTTACCTTTGATTCGCCCGTCCAGCACGAAGCCATTACTCTGGTTCTCACCGATTTCGCTTTCACCATCGATGATCCCGTTGTCTTCGCCGCCGCCGCCGGGGCCGGAAGCTACAACTATATTCTGCCGGAATCTGACATTCAGGCCGCCTTTACTCCGATTACGACGGCCGTGGGTCGGTTGTATTTTGGCGATCTGCCACCGCTTCCGAGCGGACTACTTCTCGATGGCTTCAAGATCCGCGAAACCAACGAGCGCACCACGCTTGTCTCGGTTTGCATCGCTGCCTCGCGCAGGCTTGATCCGACGACGGGCGTAGGCACTTTCTTCGGGATTCCCCCCGTAGATAACGCTCCGCCGATCGTCTTAAGCGCCGTGCCCACCGGCAACAACACGATTCTTCTCTCATTCAGCGAGCCGCTCGAAAGCAGCGCCGCCGATCCGCTGAATTTTTCTATCAGCCCGACTCTTACTGTACTGAACGCCGAACTGACTCTGTTTAACACCCAGATCCTGCTGACGACCCTTCCGATGACAGAGGGACAGGAATATACAATTACCGTCTCCAACGTCCGGGACCTGGCGGGCAATCTGATCGGAACCGGCGCAATTGCCTCGGGAGATTCGGTTACGTTTGTCTTCCCGGGGGGCTCGATGTTTGAGGGCGATGAGCGCCCGCGTGTGGTCGGGGCTATTTCCACGGGCAACAGGTCCGTCGTCGTAACCTTCAGCAAGCCGATGGGCGACAGCGCCGAAGTGGCGGAACACTATGCCATTCGCCACGAGGGCCAAAACACGGGCGGCGCCCTGGTCGTCACCGGCGCCGAATTTCATACGCCGGGAATCCGAACGGCCGTGCGCCTGACCACGCTTCCCCAGGCTGACGTGCTCTATCGTTTGACGGTGGTCAACGTTCAGGATCTTCAGGGCAATCAGCTTGCGCCTCAGGAGCTGCTCGTCGATCCCACAACGACGACATTTCGAGGATCGCCGCCGCCGTGCCCCCTGTGCTCCAACGGCGCCCCCGGGCTCGATGGGGCAGGGGCATGTAATTCAGATTCCGATTGCGACGACGATCCGCCTTGCGGTGCCGCTGAAGCCGATTGCGAAGGAACTTGCGCCGATATCTGCTCCCTGCCGGATACAGATGGCGACGGAATTCCCGACGCCGTCGAACAGGCCGGATGGATCATTATGATCGTGGACGCGGCGGGCCAGAAGACTTTCGTCCACGTTACGAGCAATCCCCGTGCCGCGGACACCGACGGCGACGGCGTCTCGGATCTCGACGAACGAATCTACGGATGCAATCCCAGATTGCCGGACACCGACGCCGACGGCTTGACGGATTATGAGGAATTGAATCTCTGGTATTGCGACCCGTGGAATCAGGACTCCGACGGAGACGGACTGGTCGACGGCCTGGAAGTGCAACTTTTTGCGACTTCGCCAATCCTGGCCGATACCGACGGCGACCAGATGAGCGATGCGGAAGAATTGCTTGAACGCAATCGCAACCCGCTAATTGCCGACCTTCCATTGCCGCAGATTACCGTATCCGAGTTCGTCCTCGCTTTGAACGTCACCTCAAGCTTTACGGATTCGGAGGGTGTCACGCAATCCAAGTCTACGACGAATTCGGCGACGTTTACCCAGAGCCAGACGGCGACGCTGGGAACGAGCGAAACAAACACAACCGAAGCGGAGAATACCTTTGGCCAGAAGATTGGAGCCGAAGGCGGTACGGCCGGTTTCAAGATATCCGGCGAAGTCAGTTTCGGGCAAAAGCAGGCCCGAGGCTTCAGTTCGACAGTCAACAAGGAATCGGCCGAGACCTCTCAGCAGGAATATCAGGAATCGGTCACCGAAGCGCTCGAATTCAGTGAAAGCCGTTCCGTGACCCGAAACATCGATTCGGCGATCGTTCAGGCGACGGTCAATATTTCCAACAACAGCGACATCGCCTTCAGCATCACCAATATCGAACTTTCGATGCTCCAGCAGGATCGAATCGCCGGGCTGTCATTCCGGCCGATTGCAACGCTGCGCCCGACTTCCGCCAGCGATCCGCTCGGACAGCCAATCTACAACATCGCGCCGCTCGAGCAGAATCGCGGTCCGATTATTTTCGAAAACACCAGCATCTTCCCGAACCGCGCTGACGATCTGATGCGCGAGCCGGTCGGCCTCTTGTTCAACGTCGTGAATTACGACGTTCTTGACGAACTTGGCCGAAATCTGGTCTTTACAACGCAGGAAGTGATCGACAAGACCGTGTCGATTACCCTCGACTTCGGCGACGGGCGGGTGGAGTTGTATCGCGTCGCCACGGCAAACGTCTTTGACGGGGACGGCCGACCGACGGGCATCACCATGGAGCGAGCGCTGGAAATCATCGGGCTCACCCACGACGATGTTGATTCAACGGACCTGAACACGTATGCGACCCAACCGGATACTCGTCCACTTGAAGGGGGCGGAGACGTTACGGTTGAGGCGCTGGTCCGCGTTCGCGATGTAGCAAATTCACCCGACGGAAAGTTGTTCTGGACGGCTGTGACCTCGAATACGAGTCTCGATCCAAACTCAGACTTCCGGTCAATTCAGCTTCACGCACGCGACACATACCTGATCATGTTTACGAGCGACGAGGACGAAGACGGACTGTTCCTGCGCGAAGAGTATCTCTACGGCAGCGACGACACGCTGGTGGACACCGACGGCGACGGACTCGATGACTTTGAAGAAGTCCGCGTCGGATGGCTGGTGGCCAAGGTGCCGGGACTGCCTTACAGGGTTTTCCCCAGCCCCGCCCGACCGGATTCGGACCTCGACGGCCTCGAAGATGCGGAGGAAAAAATCGCCGGAACCGATCCCAATCGGTCCGACACTGACTTGGACGGCCTTTCAGACGCCTTCGAGCTTCAGGATACCTACACCATCGCCTTGTTCGACCCCAAGGCCGGCCCCGCGACCCCGCCCAAGATTCTGACCGTGGCCCCTTTCAGCGATTGGGCGATCACGGCTGGGAGCGATGGCGTATGCGACACGACGACGGTCGCGGGCGATGACGAACTTGTCACCCAAAACGGAACGGGGTCCAAGCTATGCGTCGGCTCCGGTCCCAACGGCGTCATCGACACCGACCCGGAGGGCGACGATGAAGTAGTGGCCACGCCGAAGATCGATCCCGGGCCGGACGGAATTTGTCAAACGACAACGGCAGCGGGTGACGACGTGGTTGAATTCAGCAATGCGTCGAATCCGCCGGTCAAGAGCACGATCGGCAAGGTCTGCATCAGCGCCGGCTTCGACGGCCTGCTCAACACTTTGCCGGCCGCCGACAGCGACGATTTTGTTCGCGTTGCTCACAAGGGGCTGTTCGGCACCGACCCGCTCAAGGCGGACACGGACAATGACGGCATCACCGACGGCCGAGAGCTTTTCCTCGGCATCAACCCCAACAGCAGGGATGCCGGAAAAGTCATCGACACCGACGGCGACGGTCTCTTCGACGACGAGGAGGAATTGTGCGGCTCCAACAAGAATCTGCCCGACACCGATCGCGACGGTATTCCCGACGTGATCGAATGTCTCCTCGGTTTCAATCCCACAAGCCTGGATTCGGACGGCGATACGTTGCTTGATTATCTGGAGTTCGATTCGACTAATCCGCTGGTCAATACCGCCCCGATGTTCGACCCTGTGCTGCTCAGCACGGCGATGACCCGATGCTCCGATGCACCAAACTGCGTTTACGCCACTCCGCCGAGCAGCCTTCTGACCCGCACAAATCCGAAGCTTGCCGACACCGACGGCGACGGCCGCAATGACAATATCGAAATCCAGGTTCCGTGTACGTACACGGTCTTCGGAGGGTCTGCCGTGCAGGTGTTCTCGCATCCTCGTTTTGCCCAGTCCGAGCAGTCGGTCGGCCTTCCGGCCGATGGGCTCAACGACCACCAGGAGTGCTCGGTTCACTTTACGAACCCGCTCCACCCCGATACCGACGGCGACCTGCGAAACGACGGCGCGGAGATTACGGCCGGCCTGAACCCGTTGCGGCAGGACAAGCGCATTACGGTGACGATGGTGGATATCCTCGTCGTGGATGATTGCGACGCATCGATCAGGCGCGGCATGGAATTGGATGGCAGCTTCCGCATCGTGTACCCCCCGAGTTCGACGCAGCACAACTTCTACACCCGTGGCTGCGGGGGCGAACAACTGTTCTGCGACACGACTGACTGCTGCTGCCAGAGCTGCGGAAGCACCAAGGCCTGTCCGGGCGAGAGGTATACCATCAACAACACCAGCCCGCAGTTTATCATTCGAGAGGGCGAGTCATTTTCTTTGACAAGCACCGAACTGCGGGATCAGGACGGAAACTGCACGACGCCGATTTACGATGTCATCGGCACAATGAATCACAGCGTTCCCTTTGCGGTTAGTCTGACGACTTCTCAGGCGGCCGACGTCGGAAGCGGTGATTGCATGCTTACGGCGAACTACATCATTAACATCGTGGATTAGCCTGAGTCGGCTGGAGGTGAGGTCGTTTGGAATCTTGAACTGACCGACCTCCTTTCGCCACAGAATTTCGCGCGGTCCGGCCGTCTCCTAATAGGGGGCGGCCGGACCCCGTT
>JBGTDB010000288.1:0-8304 GCA_041748515.1 Phycisphaerae bacterium | reverse complement strand
GCCGCGGTGATCGCCTCGCCCAGAGATGCCGAAGCCTCTCCCTTGACTTGCTCGCCGTCGATCAGGAACTCGCCAATTGTCGCCCCGCGTCCGCCGTGAACTTTGCCACGTTCGGTCTTAAATCCCACATTGGTTTGCTCTTCCGGGGCCAGGCCGCCGCGTCCCTGCCCCATGCCGCCCATGCCACCTCTGCCACTGGACCGGCCACATGACGAACAACTTCCTCCTGGTTTCGATCCGCCGGCGCATTTTGAGCACGGATTATCGATGTTTCCTCGAGCGTTCTTCAGGTCGGCCATGGCCGCATCGAGCAGATTCATCTCCAGTTCGAGCTGCTCAAGCTCGCCGAGCTGCTCGCCCGCGGATTGCAACCCGGCGGCCGCCTGACCCATTTGACCCGATTGGGCCCCCTGGGCCGCCTGCTTCATGCCCTGAGCCATTTTCTGGGCCATGGCACGGGCCTGCTGGCGTTGTTGAAGCTGCTTGGTCAGGCTCTCTATCTGGTTCTGGCTGAGGCCTTTTTCCTCAAGCTGCTTCTTGAGCTGTTCGACGTCGGCCTTGCTCAGTCGATCCAGCATTCGATCGACGTCTTCCTTTCCGACACCTGCCTGCTCAAGACGTTGGGCAAGCTTGTCATCGGACGCCAGTTGCTCGAGCTGCTTGGCCAAATCATCGAGCTGCTTGCTCATTTTCTCGACCAGATCCTGATCCTCGTCGGCCTTGAGCGTCGCAAGCTGCTCCTGAAGTTTGGCGATTTCTTCCTTGGCCTCCTTAAAGTCGCCCTTGGCCAGCGCCTTGGAAAGCTTCTCGGTCGGCGCGTCGGCCGATTCAGGCGTCTTGAGCCCACGGAGCATGCGCTGCATCTCCGGAACGGCCTTGTACTTGTCGCTTGAACGTTTCTGCTTGACGGTGTCCTCGAGTCGGTCGATCCGCTTGGCGGCTTCGTGCCGGACCGATTCGGGACGCTGGAGCTTGGTGCCGAAGTTTGAATCGACTGACGCAAGTTCCGGCGTGAGGTCGGCAAGCGCCGGATTCGCCTCGGCCAGCTTGCGCACCTGTTCGATTTCTCGCTTCACGGCGATGTGCGTTTGCTGAAGCTCCGCCGATTGTTCGGCGGCCTCGAGGGCTTTGTCGGATTTGAGCAGGCCGGGCGTGATGAGAAACATCAGAGCCGCAAGAACCATGGAGCCCACCGTAAATGCAAGCGGCCGGGGAAGTTCCAGCCGGACGTGCTGTTTCACGGTCACCGAAGCCCCCACGCGCTCGGCGTCAGTCACCACGGCCCGGGCGAATGGATCGGGATTGGAAAGGCAGTAAAGCCCGCTGCTGATGCGCTCGCGCAACCCGGCATTGCGATCGAGAATTGCGGCGGCGGCCGCCTTGTCGATTCGTCTGATCGTCGCCCACACAACAGACGCGATGACCGCCGCGCTTCCGAAAACGGCCGCGACGATAAGGAGCGGCACCGGCAAGTCGAACAGTCGTTGAATCAACACGCACAGGGCGAAAGCCAGCGCGGCGACGGTCAGGGACCATGCCAGACAATTCTGCCAGCGGTTCCACCAGAGGATGCGTTGTGCTGTTTGAATCTGCCGCTCGAGCAAGGTCATGTCCGAACCTCCACGGCGATTGGCTGGGGCATACTGATGGCAATCCTATCCTTTTCTTCGGACAATGGCCAGTGCCGATCTGATATTCTGGACAGAAATGGCCAACCTGGATCTGGACAGCCGGCTACGGACAGATGGGAGGGGGCCTTAGCAGCGCGGTTACATGGCTCGCGGGCCGGAAATCTGAGCGCCGGGTCTTGAGCCTCGTAAGATGCGCGGCGTACGGCCGGTCTGGACCGCGTATTCGTGAAGGGCCCGCTCCAATGCCGCCTCGGCGGTGTCCGAAGATTCCATCAGAACGACAACCACTCCACCGCAGCCACGCCCGGATACTTTGGCTCCATAGACGCCGGCATCGGTACCATGCCCGCGTATCAGAGCAACCAGGGCGTCCGATTCGAAACTCCCCAGGCCGCAGCGCTGTCCGTAACTCCAATGGGATGCCTTGAGGATCTTGAATGCTTCCGATTGCAGAGACGCGCCATCCGCAACTCTACTTGCCCTGGCCAGACATTCAACAAGCTGACGCGAGCGGTCGTGCTCATATACGTGGTGTTCGGTGCGAGAACGAATCTTGTACATCAGCGTTGGATCTATCTGCGTGAATGGGTCGTCCGTCTCACCGAATCGATCGAGATACTCCTGTCCGCAGAGTGTGGTCGGCAGGCGTTCTCGAAAGCGAGTGGTGAATTCGCTGATGGACAGGCGAGACAGCAGCCCATCCCACGAAATATGCGGGCACCCGGAATGCCGGATAATCCGGTCAATCAAATGCCGCCCCATGAAGGTCGTCACGCGCACGTCGGCATTGCGTTCGGCCAGGTCGTCGCGGGTGAATCCGCAATCCACGCCGACCCAGCACAATCCCGACGGAAGGGGGGCAACTCCGGTATTCTCACCGGTGTCCATGCGAAGCTGATTGAGCGCGCCGGCACCGCCGGAAAAGGAAAGCAACGCATCGGCAGACGCCGGAGGCAATCCAAGCCAGTTCGCGGCGGCCCGATTGCATGGGGTGAGTGTGTCGAGGACGTTAACGGTGCAGTCAAGCGCGCCGCCGGCGGCAGTGAGAACCGCGGCAAAAAGAGCGTGCAGGGTGCCAACGTCGTTTCGAAATCCTGGCTCCATCGCGATCGAAACACTCAGTCCCTTATTAAACGGGGGGAGCACCCCGGCCCGAGCCGCTTCAGAAAGGACGGCCGTCACCGCGCGGATCGCAACCGGCGGTTCCGAATGAGCCCGGCCGTTTCCATTGAACGATTGGGTTTCTGGATCTCCGGTCACCAGCCCGTCGATCGGTGCGGCAAACGACGATGTTCCATCCGCGAGCAGAATCTCAAGTTTGCCGTCCTGCCTTCGTTGAACCGCAGCGCAAACGTGATCGTCGGTTGGAAAGCTTAGCGACAGCGCGCCGGTGTAATCGGAAAGCCCGCCCATCACGTCCAAAGACGTTGGGGCCACGGCGACGAACCGCGCCGCGTCCTCACGAAGCGGGCGGATTGCCGACTGCAAAACGGGGGATTCGAGCGCGGGTTTAGGTTCCGTTCGCGGCGCGGCCGGGGCTCCGATGGTCGCCGCGGCCGGGCGTCGCTTGGAAGTATTTTGATCCACGGTCATGCGTGAAACCTGTTGGCTCAGGATTGCGAAACTTCTCGCAGAACGGACTCGTCCACGAAGATCGGCGCCGGCGTGCCCGCGCCGATGGCGATGGCGTCCGACGGGCGGGAGTCAATCTCGATCAGCTCGCCGTCGCGCCGAAGAATCAGCTTCGCATAAAACGTCGAATCCCGCAATTCGCTGATGACCACCTGTTCAAGCTGACAGTCAAGCTGGGCGATCAGCCGTTCAATCAAATCGTGCGTCAACGGCCGCTGAACCGCGATTCCCTTCGTGCGGCGGTCGATGGCGTAAGCCTCATGTATTCCGATCAGGATCGGGAAGGCCCGCTCCCCATCCGCTTCGCGAAGTACGATCATCGACATCTTTTCGTCTTCAGAGTCGACAATCACAATTCTCGCGAGATTCATTCGGATGTACATGTCGCAGCTTCCAAACAAAAGGCTGAGTCAAGCTACCCGTCTCGGACGTTCCCTGTCAAGCAAGCGCGAGGCGCGTTGCACTCGGAATAGTCGTATCAATCGTCGCGAGGCGGGCGCGCGTGGAGTTTTTGCGCCGAAAGCAGGCCCTTCAGCTCTTCGAGTTGGGCGGGATCTAGCGATACCGTCTGGTCCGCAAGGGGGAATGCGCCCTCCGAAACGTCCTTTGCAAAAGCACGAAACGCCCCAACCATGATGTCGTGGAGCCGGGCATACTGCTTCACTGAACGCGGGGGGTGCCCCGCACCATAACCCAACATGTCGTGCATGACCAGAACCTGCCCGTCACAATGTGGGCCGGCAACAATTCCAATAACCGGAAGTTCGGTCGATTCCGTTATGATCTTGGCCACGTCAGAAGGCACGGCCTCTAGCAGTAGTGCTATCGCTCCGGCCTGCTCCATCATCTGGGCGTCTTCGATCAGGCGACTTGCATCGCGGGCCGATTTTCCCTGGATGCGATATCCGCCGACGCTGTGGATCGACTGCGGTCGGAGTCCCAGGTGAGCCATGACCGGAATGGAGGCCGCGGCCATGGCCTCTACCGTCGAAAAATGCCGGCGATCAACTTCGACTTTGACGCAGTCGCATCCTGCCCGGGCCATGAAGAGCCCCGCGTTGCGAATCGCCTCTTCGGCACAAATCTGGTAGCTCAAAAAAGGCATGTCGCCGACGAGATAAGCATTGGGAGCGCCACGACGCACAGCCTCGCAAATCGTAACCAAGTGCTCTACCGTGGCCGGAAGCGTGTTGGAGTGCCCCAGGCATACCTCCGCGTAGGTGTCGCCCACGAGCAGCGAATCAATGCCGGCCTCCTCCATCAGTCGCGCCGTCGAGTAGTCGTAGCACGTCAACATCGAGATTTTTTGATGCTCGCGTTTCCGTGTTCGAAGCGTGCTGATGCTGATCTTGGTCCGCTGTGACATTTCGGTAAGAATACGAACGGTCGCCGTCGCTGACAAGGACAGGAGGCCGAACCCCGCACCGGGCGCGTGAACGGGCACTTGGGATGCCCGCGGCGGGCCAAAAAGAGGGCGAAAACGGGCATTTCGCGGAGGATTTCCGCGTCCGCCAGTCCCTTCAGATGAGCTTGGTTTCAACCGGGGGTATGACCACGACATTGCCGATCGCCACGTCTCGGCCGTGCTGATTGGTGCAGGAGACCATCAAACGCACGCGCTTGTCGTTGATGATTTCCATGACGGTCGCGGTTGCCTTCACCGTGTCACCGAAGAAAACGGGCTTGAGAAAGCGTATTTCAAGATCGACAAAGACGGTGCCCAGGCCTGGAATCTCGCCGCCCAGCACGGTCGAAATAATCCCCGCGGTCAAAATGCCGTGAGCGACGCGCTGCTTGAATATCGTGTGGCGGGCGTATTCTTCGTCGATATGCAGTGGATTGTGGTCGCCGGAGGCCCCGGCGAAGGCAAATACGTCCTGCTCGGTAATGGTCTTCGAGAACGAGCCGGAGTCGCCAACGGAAAGCGTCTGTCGGGTTCGAGGCGTCATTGTGGGCCGTATCGCTGTAGCTGCATTCATTTGGGTGGGCTCTCCAAGGGCCGAAACGCCAAGGTCTTTTTCGGGCGAAATTCCCGATAACCAACCCCGCGCTTCAAACGCACAGCCACCCGTTCATCGTCTATTCTAACCGATTTCTGGAGGCAGTGGCGATCGCCGGAGCAACGGTCGACCTATGAAGAATCGGGTCACTGCGAACTGCAAAGTGATGTCATGCACTCCCAGACTTTCTGAAAACCACGGGAGTTTATTGAAACGAGCCCCAATAAAACCGTAGTGTTTTCCAAAAATTGGGGTGGCGGCTTCGTGCGGCCGTTTAATCGGATAAATTGAGTCGTGGCGCCGCTGCCGAATCACGTGGCGCCATGATACGCGGAGATCTCTCCGATAGTTGCACGTCGGTCCCACCAACTCAATCAACAACCACGCGGCGCATTCTCTCCAGAATCGCTTAGGGACGAACCGAAATCGCCGGGCTGGAGTAGTCCTGCGAACCGGCCAGCACGTTGGCCACGTTGGACAGGTCGAGCACCTTGGCGTCGGCGAACGGATTCGCCGGGCTGCGCATCCATACCCGCGATTTGCAAGGCGCGCTGCTCAACTCAACCAGCCAGTCCTTCACCGCCGAAAGGTCGGTGACGTTAACCACGCCGAACGCGGCCACCACGTCGCCCCACATGCCGGTCATGAATTGGGCCGGCGAGGAGGGAGCGGCGTCCTGTCCTGTTTTGCTGAAGCTATAAGTTGATCCCGGCATCACTGCATCGCCCGTGACGTGAATCACCGAATTCGCCGGGTCGATTGCGGCTACTTCGGCCGCCCAGTCTCGATACTCCGGCTCACAGCCGAGCACGGCACAAGCGAAGCTCGGACAATGAGACGGGGCATCGGGACAGGAAATGGAGTTGACCCCGTGATTGCTGCCGTCAAAGCCGACGGAGTTAACAAAACGAAATGGCGAACCCGCCGGCGAGGCCGTTGCCGAACTTGATGATGTGCCCTTCGATCCCGCTCTGCGTCGGTGTGTTGTGACGGTTTCCCACCCAAATATTGCCGTCGAAGTCGACCGTCGTGCGCGAGGGGTTATGAAAGCATCGCGCCGGTCGCAAACTGGGGAGAAGAAAGGTACTCCCCGACGACCTGGCGCGTCTGGGTGTTGATCCGAACGATCGTCCCGCGGGAAGAGCAGGCAATCCAGATGTCATCCAGCAGTTGTGGAACCTCGCTAATGGTAAGCGATGCGTCCTGAGATTGGCCGATGACTCTAGTGTTGATTCCGAACCCGTCCTCAAAGTCCTCGTCGGTCGTCCACGTCTTGCTTGCCGGGGAAACGTTGCATGGGGGCTCGCCACCCTGTAGCGAAAAAACGACGGAGCCTGTCAACAATACAAGAACCGAACCTCCACCTAACCACTTTGACCGCGCCATGTCACTGACCTTTCGATGGCTCTAACTAAACCGTCGCTTGCAGAAAAGGCAAACGATTCCACTCGCCAGTAGGAGAATCCCTGTTGGTTCAGGAATTGGTGTAAAATAAAAGACCTGGAAAGATTCAAACGAGGAACCCCGGTCTGCAATAATTGCGTCGATCGGAATAGGTGATACGATTCCCAGAAACACTTGCCCGCTACTGTGAAATTCAAAAGATGTAATCAGTGATTGTGGTTCATCGAACGCGAAAAGAGTTGTTCCACCTCCGGTGAGAAACCCAACAGCCGTAACTGGAACAACGAACTCAGCGATGATCCAGTTTCGCTGGTTGCTTTTAGGATGTAGAGCTCGCAGACCGAATTGTCCTCCGACATTTGTAACCGTAAGCTGTGGAAACGGTGAAGAAAACGTAACGCCCAAGTCAGTGTAGTTGAACTCCGGCGTGATGGGCGTGCCCTCGACGCTCGGGTTCCCATCCGGGAGAGTCTCAAAGTCGATCACTTGCACGTCCCCCGCCGCCGCGAGAAACTCCTCAAGGTTAGTGAACGTCACCATTCCGCCCTGTACGGGCGACATCGCGAATGCCAGGCCCGCAACTACGGGCCCCAGAATGCCTATTCTCATGATTGCTGCCTCCGATAAGGAGCCGAGAATTCCCTTTGCATCACCCTATCGTAGTCCCGAGCGCCGCCCCCGTCCTTCGGGCGGGCATCATTCGTCCGAAAATCGCGGCAATTTCCGTGCCGCGCCTCGGAACTCGTCGATGTCCGTGAACACCACCACCCCCGCTTGGGAAGATGGCCCAAACGCCAGCATCGCAACACCCGCAGCCGCGCAATGCGCCAACCTTCGCTTCCCTCCAACGGCGGAACACCTGCCTCGCCGCCGGGCAAAGAGTAGAATCCCCGCGCTTAGCAAGAACAAAGTCGCTGGCTCGGGAACCGGTTGAATGAGAATTGAAGTAATAACCACTCCAGCGGTGTTCCGATCCAGGATTGCCAGATCGATTGAAACGTCGGAAATCAGGCCAAGAAAACCACCGCCCGAAACCTCGCCTAGAAGCTCTCGCTGGATGTCAAACACAGTAAGATTGTTTCCACCCGGAATTGTGACTCCTACCGCGAATACGTGTGGATCAAATTCTGCTTCGAGCCAAGTATGGCCCGACGAGTCTGTCGACGCTGCAAGCGACGCCCCATCGATACTCCGAAACACATAGAGAAGCGGTCCGGGCGATGAAAACGTCACGCCTAGATTGGTGTAGTTGAACTCGGGCGTAATATCGACGATCTCGTGCAGCGGAGAAGGTGACCCGTCTGGCAGCGTGTTGAAGTCGATCTCCACCAGAGGTCCGGCCGCGGCTCGGAACTCGTCGATGTCCGTGAACACCACCACCCCCGCCTGCGCCGGGACGCAAAGCGCCAGCGACAACAGCCCGACCATCGCGTAAACCAGATGACGTTCGTTCATGACAGCACCCCCGAATGTGGCAGATAATTGCAAATGTCGGACTCCGCGTGCAAGACGACTCGGCCAGGGCCGATTAGCCGGTTTCCCTGTCCCGCGATCGCTTCAAATCCCCGCCGACCATTGTTCAGCCACACTAAGCGCCCGGCAACCCTGATTTTGAGAATTTCTTCACGAAACAATCA
>JBGTDB010000287.1:0-4450 GCA_041748515.1 Phycisphaerae bacterium | reverse complement strand
CCGGATTGATGGTGGCCTTTGTGTTCGCCGGGCTGCGCGAGATCGGCGAACCGGCTCGCAAGGCCATGGTCGCCGATCTGGTTTCGCCCGATGTCAGAACCCAGTCGATCGGCTTGTACTGGAGCGCCCGCAGCGCGGCCGTCATGTGGGCGGCGCCGGTCGGGGCCGGGCTGTGGATCGCCGGGGAAATCTATCGCACGGGATGGGGGCCCGCGTTTACGTTTTCCTTCGCGGGATTGCTTGGCTTGGTCGGCGCGGTCTTTTTCTTTGCCCGATTCGGGCGACTCACCGAGTCATAAGTCTCGAAGCTCGCGCTCGATCCGGGCCTTGGCGTCGCGAATGTCCTGAAGGGGGCTTGCCGAATCGGTCCGGCGAAGAATGTACGGTCCGTCGTAATGCGCCGCGTCGGCCACCGCCATCAGACCGATCACGTCCAGCTCGCCTTCTCCCAGGCGGGTTTCTCTTCCCGGCCGATCGGCGAGGCCCGCGGTTGCGTCGCGCACGTGAAACAGTCGGATGTGTTCGGCGACTTGTTCGATTTGGCGAAGCGGATTGGTTCCGGCCATGGCCATGGCCGCGGGGTCGAATCCCACACGAATCGCGGGGCAGCGCAGCCCAGCCAGCACGCGAAGAATGCGGTCGCCCGTTTCGCTTGACGGTCGGATTGCAAAAATCACGCCGCATGCGTCGGCCAGTTCGCCGATGCGGGCGAGGGCCTCGACGGCCGGCGCGGACGGCTCGCCGGTATCGGGATGGGTCAGCGGTCCGACCGACGCGGTGACCAGCGGAACCCCGAGGTCTCTCGCCAACTCGATGATAAGACACGTCTGGTCCACGCGTCGGCTCACCGTGTGCGGATCGGTAAATCGCGTTTGTGGAATGTCCGCGACGAGCGAGGCCAGGTCCAATCCGAAGCCGCGCACCAACCGGGCGAGATGCCTTCGGCCGCTGTCCGAGAGGTTGTTCGGCGCCAGCTCGCCGGACACGGCGGCCAGCTCGACCGCCTGGAACTTCAGCTCCGCGGCCGTGCGGATCGCGTCTTTGACCGGCAAATGAAAATCATCGACATCAACGCCGAGCCTGAAATCGTACATAGTCGACCAGTATAATCCGTGGGCCCTCGAATGTCGTATGCGACGCCTCGTGCATGGGAGCGGGCCCGGGCATTTGCGCGGAACATCCGCGGGCGGTAGCGGGGTGGCTTGAGCCGGCGTTCTGCGGCGCGCATGGCGGGAAAAGGCCCCGGGCTTACAGGTCGGCCTGGATTCGCCGGACTTCGGCAATCTGGTAGAAGCAGCTCATGGCCGTGGGCACCAGGAGGAGAAACGGAATCACGATCAGGCTGCGCTCAGCGAGGTATCTAACGGTGTTGAAAAAGCCTGGGAACGCCAAGGCCCAACTGGCCAGGCCGGACATCAGCAGGATGGCTCCAAGAAACGCCGTCACCAGGATCACGATTCGCTGGCGATTGATGAGGGCAAACGCGAGGCCGACGATGAGCGCGGCCGCGGTCAGGCCGAGCAGTGTGATCTGATCGAGATTGAAATTCTGCAAATAGACATAAGCAATACCTGCCACGATCAATCCGCCCAGTAGCGTCAGGGCGTGTCTCGCCGTGTAGTATGAAAGCACCGCGGCGAACAGGGCGATGCAGCCGGCGAACCAATACTTGTTGGGAAGCAGGCCGACATAGTACAACGTGGCCGCGAAGCCAATAATCCCGAATGACAGAACAACGCAGACCTTCCACATCCGCCATCCAAAAAGCATCAATCCCAGGCCCGTGGCCACCATGGGGAATCCGCCGGCAACCTTCGCATCGCGCAGGAATGAAACGTATTGTTCGATGGTTGGCAGCATGGAGTCATCCCCTGGGCGTCGCGGTGCAGTCGGAAGCCAGACAGTAAACAATCGGCGCGACCCTCAAACCACTTGAGGGCGTCGCACCGTCAAAGAAAACCTACGATATCGCCACAGGAATCAGCGGGATTATTCGGACTCGGTTTTGACCGGGCGCGAAAGCAGTCCCTGAAGAATCAATGAGGTGATGAGGAAACCTGCCAGCCCCGCGGCGGCGAGACCGGGATTTTTTTCGAAGGCGGCGCACGATTCGGGGACCGAACGGGCCAACAGCGTCGCCGCTCCGATCGCGACCAAGGCCGTGCCAACGACGGACGTTGAGATGATAAGCGCCCAGCGCGTTGCCCACAGGCCGATACACAGTCCGGTAAGCAGCGCAACGGCAAGGATTCCGCGCGCATTGCGCGCCGTGTCCGCCTGGCGTTCTGTAAGGTAGGCCCAGAAATCGCGAGCCCAGTCCTGGGGCGTGCGCTCGAATTGGGCTTGTTGCGTTGCGGCCGGGGGAAGCGTGAATTCGGTTGCACCGCCGGCCGTGGTCTGCACCGGCATTTGCTCAAATGTCTGAACGTGCGGAAGAATGGACTTCTGTCCGAAAACACCCATCGCGATCAAGGTAACGACCAGCCCGGTGCCCACGCCGACCCACAAGCGATACGTCTGATAGCCGATCATCCCGATGAAGAACGCGCCGCAAAGCACGCCCAAAAGCGGTGCGAACCCGTTCCCCTTGGCGAAGGCCATTCCGGCGGCGCCGCCGACTACCACGGCTGCGGCGGTCAGGCCGAACCGGGCAAACTTAGCTCCTAGAACGCTCAGCACAATGCCGGCGATCAGCAGCACGATTCCGGCTGGGACCGCCTGGGTCAAGAACTCAGACGGTGCATGCTGTACGTAAAGCTGTTGAGCCTGCTGCAATATCGATGTGAATTCGTTCATGATCCGACCTCGCGTCCTATCCCTATTCTACCAGCGATTCGGGATTCGAATGGCAATATTTTGTATTTTAGAGGGTCCAAACTGTCTCTACGGCGGCGATTCGGGTACGGCGGCAGGGTCGCAAAGCCATTTTTTCGACACCAGGGGCTATTAGATCTTCACGTTTGGATTCTCGGAATCGAGTTTCGCTTCCATACGGTCGCGGCTCGGAAAAAGGGCGACCACACCCGAAAACCCAAGATTGACGGTCAATTAGTTTGGAACGGTGAATCGATCCTTGAACGTCGTTATGTCGATCACCAGGAAGTCCGCATCCACTCGCCCGGATCGGCGGAAGTTTTCTTTCAGGATAGCAAGTTTCTGTACGACTGAATTCTCTTCAACCTCCCTGCCTGGCGGCGAGCCCCATAGTATGCGGCCCCCGGGGCGATCGGTGGCCAGCTCGACGTGAGCCGAACGGGTATTTCGCCTGCCGTCGAAGTTATCAACAAGGACGGCCGAGATCTGCGAGGCGTACGGCTCATTTCGTATCGCGGCGAGAACAGAAAGACCGACCTGTAGGTCGGCGGCGTCCCATCGCTTTCCCACAGAAACCGGAGGCGCGGCCACCCCTTGCACCAGTTTCCACATGGGGTGGTAGACATAGGTTCCGGGAAGCCGCACGCCCTCCCAGTCGACCAGCAGGAAGTCGCTGCCTTTCTGAACCAGTGCGGCTGGTCGGCGGTAGTTGCCGCTAATTTCGAACCGTCCGCCCGGAGTTCGTCGCACGTGGCGAAGGCTGGAGAGCCATCCTGTGCGCTCGATCCGCTCGGCAATGTCTCGGCACATGTCCGGGTCAGTCCAGGGGCGCTCGCGCACGTCGTGCAATGCGCTCTCGAGCTCTACGCGGGCCAGGGGAGCCAGGGAGTCGGGCAGATCCACGAAGTCGAACGCCGTCGCCGGACTCTCGCTGAGCAGTTGATCGCTGACGTATGCTTCCAGATGAACGAAGCCCATGGCGCCGGCGGCGGCCATGGTGAACGCGCCGGCGGCCAGTGCCGCGACAATCAGAAGTTGTCGCGCTTTGGCGGGCGTGATGAGCGGCTTTCGCGGCGTTGGGGTAGTGCGCTTTTTTTTCTTACGAAATCGACTCATACGTTGGTCGGTAACTTATGATGACGCAGGCCCAACTCGTTCAGGCGTCGGCTCCGCTTTCGGCGAGGGACAGTTCGACAATTCTCTGGCAAAGTTGATCGAAGCTGAAACCGACGCGGGCGGCGGATTTGGGCACCAGCGAGTGGCTGGTGAAGCCCGGAATCGTGTTGACCTCGAGGAAGTACGGCTCGCTCGTTTCGGCATCGACCATCCAATCCACGCGGGAAAGGACCCGGCACCCCAGCGCTTCGTGCGCCTTAAGGCTCATGTCCTGCACGCGGCAAAGCAGCGACTCGGGAAGGTCCAGATCGAAGAGATATTGCGTGTCGTCGTCCAGGTACTTGGCCTGATAGTTGTAGAATTCCCGCCTGGTGCGGATTTCGCAGACCGGGAGCGCCTTCTGACCGAGCACGCCGACGGTCAGCTCGCGCCCGCGAACATAGGTCTCGATCAGCGCCTGGCCGTGGCGACGGACGACGTGCGCTGCCGCGTCGCGAAGGGCGCCGCGGTCGTGGGCGAT
>JBGTDB010000286.1:0-3665 GCA_041748515.1 Phycisphaerae bacterium | reverse complement strand
AGGCGGTCATCCTTGTGCGCAAGCTGGAGTTGAAGGAACTGTTTCCGGAAGCATAACCTCCGGCATGTTGGGAAACTTGGATGATGGGATCTGAGGTTTCGGACCTCGGGATCCTTGAGGACTCTCCCAAACGGCGGCCACACAAATCAATGATGTTCAAGGTCAATAGGAATCCAAGCCAACGGGAACTTCGCACGTTCGTATGGGCGATGCCGGCCGGTTTTTCAGCGCTGGCCCTGCTGGCCTGGCTGATGGCATGGCGCAGGGCGGAAGATGCTTCTCTTCTTGCCTGGACAGGCAGCGGCTGGCAGTTTACGACCGTGACCCTTATCGCGGTCGCCGCCGCGTTCTTCGTCATTCCAAGGCTGTCGCCCACGGCCGCCAGGCGACTCTATGTCGCTTGGATGACGCTGACAGTGCCGCTCGGCATATTGATGTCCACGATTCTTCTATCCGTGATTTTCTTCGTCGTGCTTCCGGTTTTCTCTTTGATCGTTCGTTTCGGCGATCCGTTGCGAAAGAGATTGACAGCCGACGAAAGCTACTGGGAAACGTACAAACCGCACGAGCCGACGCTGGATCGCATGAGGAGGCTATTCTAATGCCCGCTGTTCTCATCCGAACAACATTCTCTAGGATCGGCCATTCAGTCTCCACTTCCCGCAATGAACGCGTGGCTAGCGGCGTTTTTGCTATCGCAGGGGCATTGTTCGATTCGTTTTTCTATGGTTACGGTATCGTGATCGGCCTTGTCGCTCTGGTCTGGTACGGGACCATCCTTCACTGGGATAGAGGGGCGCTGGGACTGATAGTCATTCCAGTGCAGGGTTGGGCGTATTGGTTGCGGGCATCCCTATTCTTGGGCATGATCGTCCTTTTGGTAGCTGGATCGGTGTACATATTCTGTCGACTATTCGGGTATTTTTTTTTCATCCCGCAAGTGAATCCCGCACATCCTGAACTGCTCAACTGGATCGTATCCCTCACGATTTCCGCTCCGCTTATTGAGGAATCTGTCTACCGTTTCGCCTTGTGCGTGCCGCTTGTTTCTTTGATTGGGCCGTTCCGGACGATTGTTATCAGCGGACTGATCTTTGGGGCAGCGCATTTCATTTGGGGCAATCCCGGCCCGGACAATTTCGTTGCAGGCTACTTGCTCGCCTGGTCATTCTTAAAGAGTGGGAGCATTGTCATTCCAATAATTCTTCATGCAGCAGGCAACGCCTGTGTCGGGGCCTTTGCCATTACGATGTATTACTATCCTATTTTTGTGGTTTCATGAGCCGAGATCGTGAGTCTGAATGATCATCCTCGGCATTTCCTGCTATTACCACGACTCCGGCGCGGCACTGGTGTGCGACGGGCAACTAGTGGCCGCGGCCGAGGAGGAGCGATTCACGCGGCGAAAGCACGATCACGACTTCCCGGCGAATGCCATTGCCTACTGCCTTCGTGAAGCCGGCATCACCATCGAGCAGGTGGACCATATCGGCTTCTATGAAAAGCCGCTGGTCAAGTTCAACCGGATTCTAGAGACAATTCTCGCCTGCTGGCCGCGTACCTACCGCCCATGGCTAGCGGCCGCGCCGCTCTGGCTCGGGCAGCGCCTTCATATCGGCCGGGACATTCAGAGAAAACTCGGCACCGACAAGGACATTCTCTACTGCCAGCACCATCTTTCCCACGCCGCCAGCGCCTTTCTCGTCTCTCCCTTTGAGGAAGCGGCGATCATCACCGCGGACGGCGTCGGCGAATGGACCACCACGGCCTGGGGGGTCGGCCGGGGCGTCGAGATCGACATGCAGAGGGAAATTCGCTTTCCCCACTCGGTCGGGTTGCTGTTCAGTGCGATCACATCCTACCTTGGCTTCCAGGTCAACGACGCGGAATGGAAAGTCATGGGCCTGGCACCCTATGGCCGGCCCAGGTACATGGAGGAGTTCCGCCGAATCGTTGATTTAAAGGATGACGGCAGCATCCGGCTGAACCTGAAATATTTCGCCTTTCCATACTCGACGACCCGCACCATCAGCCCCGCCTGGGAACGGCTCTTTGGCCACCCGCAGCGTAAGCCCGAGGCCGAGATGACCGACTTCCATCGCGACATCGCGTGCAGCGGCCAGCGCACGGTCGAAGAGATCATGGTCAAAATGGCCGCCCACGTTCACCGCGAAACTGGGTTAGACAACGTCTGCCTGGCGGGCGGGGTCGGGCTCAATTGCGTGGCCAATTGGCGCATACTACAGGAATCCGGCTTTAAGAACATTTTCATTCAGCCGGCCGCGGGCGATTCTGGCGGAGCATTGGGCACGGCGTTTTACATCAGCAACACCGTACTGAAGCAGCCGCGGACCTTCCGCATGGATCATGCCCTGTGGGGGCCGCAATTCTCGAACGACGAAATCCGCGCCGCCTTAACCGAGGCCGGGGCCGATTTCGAATTCCTTCAGGACGAACCGGCATTACTGCGACAAACCGCCCAGATGATCGCCGATGGAAAAGTCGTCGCGTGGTTTCAGGGGCGGCTCGAATTCGGGCCAAGGGCGCTTGGCGCTCGGTCACTGTTGGCCGACGCCCGCAACCCGGCCATGAAGGACATCATCAATGCCAAAGTAAAGTTCCGCGAGTCCTTTCGGCCGTTCGCTCCGGCCATCCTCCGAGAGCACGTCCACGAGTACTTCGAGGCTCCAAAGGACATGGACATGCCGTTCATGCTCCTGGTGCCGAAGGTCCGGGCGGAGAAGCGGGCAATCATCCCGGCGGTTACCCACCAGGATGGCACGGGCCGCGTGCAAACCGTCACCGAGGCGGCCAACGGCCGGTACTACCATTTGATCCAAGAGTTTCATCGCCAGACTGGCGTGCCAGTGGTGATCAACACGTCGTTCAACGTTCGCGGCGAGCCCATTGTCTGCACGCCGCAAGACGCCTATCGTACATTTGTGACGACCGGCATCGACGCCCTGGTTATTGGAGATTTCGTCGTAACGCGGAAACCCGAATTGGTTGATTTCGACGCGGGGTTGCGTCGTAGCGTCGAACTGGAAGCCGGGCTGGATACGGCTGACCGGGCGACGGTCCGGTGATGCGAATGAAATGGTTTTTCTTGCTCTGCCCAGGCTATCGACAGCGCGATACGATCAGATTGGGTTCATGAATCAGGGAGTGCTTGGACTCTGCCGCCCATTTATCATTCTGAATTCGACATTCTAGCTTCCTATGGCCAGACAATCGCTTATCAAAGAGTTCTTCCTGTTTATCAAACAGGAAAAGAAGTGGTGGCTCGTGCCCCTGCTGGCGGTCCTGCTACTGGTCGGAGCGCTGCTTGTGTTCGCCAGCTCGTCGCCTTTTGCTCCGTTCATTTATCCGCTCATGTAAAACGCCTGACACAGGCCTGGGTTAAGCCAGCCATTCGACAGCGCCCCTAATGCCTCGAGTCAGTCGCTTCGACGTTTTGCTTCGAGCGAGTCTTGCGGCCGCGGCGGAGTGCTTCGATCGTGTCCGCGATCTCCTTGTCGCGCATCTGCTGAAGATCGGAGGGCAGTTCGGATCGGCGAATCAGCCACTCGAACGTCTTTCCGTCTCCAAGTTCAACGATGATCTTGGCCACGTACGGATCGGAACCCGGCGCGGGCCCGCCTGAACCGCCGGCCGCCATCGACGCC
>JBGTDB010000285.1:0-4215 GCA_041748515.1 Phycisphaerae bacterium | reverse complement strand
CCCGGCCTGCCGCGCAATCATCCGCCGCCAAAACTCCTCCTTCGACCGATCCTGCCTCGCCATGGCTGCCTCCTCAAATCACGGAGGCATCATCCCTCAACCAGGCGCCAAATTGAAGATGGGGTTCGCCGAACGCTTACTGACCGAAAGGGCTCTATTCGGTTAATCCCCGTAGGGTCATCGTTCTCGGTCGGGATGCCGCGCCGCGATCGGCCGTCGCTCTCAAGCCCGGCGGCTGATTGCGGAGCTTCCGCCTTACGGCCATGCTGGATATCCATCCCGGCCGTCGTGCTTGGTGAGGGCTTGTCCCGGCCGTGGTACAATGCATTAACGCAATCTGAAAGTGAATGGTCGATCGGGCACGTCGGGCATGGGAAAGCAATTCAGGTCGTTGGGGTCGCCGCTGTTGGTCGTCCTTGGGGCCATTGGCGCTTGGGTCGGGCTGTCCGCACTCGGGCTGTTCCCTGAGTCGGTTTTCCCCGGCCCCCGGCGGGTAGCGGCCGGATTCGCCGAAGAGGTGCGGTCGGGGCGGCTTTTCACCGACATCGTCGTCTCGCTCTTTCGTGTCAGCATCGGGTTCGGCTTGGCGGTCCTGATCGGGATCCCGACCGGGCTGATTTTCGGCCACAGCGCCGCCCTTCGAAACGCATTGTCTCCGGCCCTGAACTTCTTCCGCAGCCTTTCGCCGCTGGCATGGATCCCCTTCGCCATCCTCTGGTTCGGCGTAGGCGACCTGCCCGCGATTTTCCTGATTTTTCTCTCGTCGGTGTTCCCGCTCATCCTGGCCACGATGGTTGCGGTGTTGGCGATTCCGTCGGTCTTCTTTCGGGTGGCTTACGAGCACCGTATCTCTGGATGGGAACTGATCCGCGACGTTACCTTTCCGGCCGTCCTGCCGCAGATCATTACGGCCCTTCGCGTGACGGCGGGCTTGGCCTGGCTGGTGGTGGTCGCCGCCGAAATGGTCGCCGGGCGCGACGGACTTGGCTTTGCCATCATGGACGCCCGTAACGGGCTACGGACAGACCTAGTGGTCGTCGGGATGATCGTCATCGGGTGCATCGGCATCGTGCTGGACCGCTTGCTGGCGGGGCTGTCGCGGATTCCAAGCGTGAGGTGGGGCTATGAGCGATAACGCCATTCGCGCCGTCGGGCTGTCGCACGCCTTCGGCACGGTCGAAGTGCTCCGCGACGTGAACTTCAGCGTCCGGCCCAACGAGTTCGTGGCCGTGGTCGGCCCGTCGGGCTGCGGCAAGACGACGCTGCTCAGCCTGCTTTCGGGCTACGATCAACCGAAAAGCGGGCAGGTTATTCGCAGCGGGAATGTTCGCACGATCTTTCAGCGCGACGGCCTGTTCCCCTGGTTGACCTGCGCCGAGAACATCGATCTTGGTCTGCGGCGAGTCTCTCCCGCAGGCGAGCGACGCAATCGACGCGAGCAGATGCTCGACCTGATTCGCCTCAACGGCTTTTCGGGCCGATTTCCACATCAGCTTTCCGGCGGCATGAGGCAACTCGTCGAGCTGGCCCGGGCCATGGCCGGCGACACCGATATTCTGCTGATGGACGAGCCGTTCTGTTCGCTGGATTACCTCACGCGAATGCGCATGCGCGGCGAACTGGTACGCCTGCTATCCGAGTGTCCGCGCACGGTCGTGCTCGTGACACACGATATCGAGGAGGCCTGTCAGCTTGCCGACCGGGTGATTGTGCTTTCAGCACGGCCGGCGCGGGTTCAGCTCGAACTCGGACTCAATGCCGCCCGACCTCGTGACCTGAACCATCCGGCCGTGGTCGATGCAACCAAGCGCATACTCCGCGAGATGGGCGTCGAATTGTCGCCGCATTGCGTAGAATCCATTCCCGGCGGGTGAGAGCCATAGTGTGGCACCCACGTCCGCCGGCGAGAGCTCTGGTGTGGCACCGGCGTCTCGCCAATGAAAGCGCCAGGATAAAATTGGGCGTCTCGAAGAAACCGAAATGAATTACGCACCGCTCACCCGACGATTTGTGATCGCGATCGCGCTGATTGCCGCGCTGGGCGTGCTTCGATTCAAGCCCTCGCAATCCAACTCGGCGGAAGGAGCAGCGCGCGAGACGCTGACTGTGGGGTTTCTCCCCGTCACCTGCCACCTGACTTGCCCCGTAACCGACTTCGCCTCGCGGACCAGTTCGTCCACGCGATTCATCTCGCAACGTTACGCCGATTTTCCGTCCATGGCCGAGGCGTTCAAGGCCGGGCGGCTTCAGGCGTGTTTCTTTATTGTGCCCCTTGCGATGAAGCTTCGCGAGCAGGGCCTGCCCGCGAAGATCGCCTACCTCGGCCACCGCGACGGATCGACCATCATGGTCAAAAGCGACAGCACGGCCGCGAGCTTTCGTGACCTTCGCGGCAAGAAGTTCGGCATCCCCAGCAAGTTCAGCAACCAATACCTGGTCCTCTCTCGGCTGCTCGAACAGCAGGGAATGTCTCGCGACGACCTTCAGTTTTTTGAACTTCCGCCGCCTGACATGCCGGGGGCCCTGGCGGTGGGGGCGATTGACGCGTACTTCATCGGCGAGCCGCACGCCGCCCGGGCCGAACTCGACGGAACCGGGCGCGTGCTCTATCACGTCAAGGACATCTGGCCGAACTTCATTTCGTGCGCCCTGGTGGTCAGCGAAAAGCTGATCAACGAGCGGCCGCACGTCGTACGGGATCTCGTGCGCGGGATCGCCGAGAGCGGCGAATGGGCCGAGCAAAACCGCCTCGCCGCGGCCAAGATCGCCTCGCCCTTTTTTCGCCAGGACGAGAACGTCTTGCGGCACGTTCTCACTCGGCCGCCGGACCGGGTCAGCTATCGAATGCTGAACCCAACTGACGAAGAACTCGGCCGCATTCACGACATGGCCATCGCCGCCGGAATCCTCTCCAAACCCATCGCCATGTCCGACCTGATCGATCGATCGTTCATTCCGACCGACATTAAACCGGCGGATATCAGTTTGGCGGAGAAGGCTCCGTGACTTGCGTACCGCATTCCGGACAAACACCGGACACGTTTCCCTTGAGGTCGTATTTACAGACCGTGCAGCGCTCATTTTGTTTGCTTCGGCGCAAACTCTTCAGTAGCAAAAGCCCGGTAGGCAAGCCGAGTATCACCGCAAGCGACCAATGATGAACTCTGACGGCGAAAGCATGCAGACGCGGCATTCCTTCAATCGCAGGCCATGGAACTCCCATTGTTCCTTCCACCTCGCAACCAAAGGTTGCGCTGGCAGCCCCAAAGACGCGGTTATTAATATGCCAATCGAATATGCCTGGTACGGCGGTCGAATCGCTCCGAATGAACCAGATTAGCGCCCAACCCCGATGAAATCGCACACCCAAAGTGCGATTTCCAGATAGACCAAGTTGTGTCCAAGTCCCTTTATGGGGGCCGCCGAGGCTATTGTCCGGAAGGTATCCGCGTACGCCCAGCGCGCAGAAAAAGAGCAGGAATGCAACCATGCTGCATACAGCAATCCTCTTCTTCACACAAACAGATTACAGCGCACTTTTCAAACCGCCGAGTCGCTTTCGCGCAATTCCGGCGGCATGATCCAATCCCTGCCAGCCCATGTCAGGCCTTTCGTCGCTTCTTGGCCTTGGGCCGAGCGGCCTTTCCTTTTGAGCGGGCCGTGCTCTTGGATTTTTTCGGACGCGCTTTGGCGCTGAGCGACTTCTTGATCGCGCTCTTGGCTGTCTTGACCGAATCGGGATTGTCCAGCGAAATGTAGAACACCGCCCGCTTTCCAACGCCCGCCGCCGAAACGCCGCGAAGGTTAATGCCCTCCTCGGCAATCGCCTTGGTGATCCGCGTGCCGAGCCCCGGCGTGTCCGGCCCCTCGACGCGAATCGAGTGCAGCTTGGGCGCTGTGGATAACCCCGCTCGCTGCGCGGCCTGCTTCTTCCTGGCGCCGCTGATCGGCGCGAGAAAAACGCGAGAACTAATGTCGTCCACCGGGCGTGCGATCATGAACTCCATAAGGCCGCCGGTGTTCGACATGGTTTCCAGCAGACGCGACAGCGTGCCGGAACGATTGGGAATGTCCGCTGTCCATACATCGACTTCACTGATCTTGTAACCGGCCATGAAATGTCTCCTGAATCTGGCGCCTATCTTGTGGCTGTGGCAGGTCGGCCGAAGAAAATTCGCCGGCCCGAAGTTGTGATCCCGCGGCCGCACGCCGCCC
>JBGTDB010000284.1:0-3120 GCA_041748515.1 Phycisphaerae bacterium | reverse complement strand
CGAGAAGCTGCCTGACGCCTTCGGCGTCGATGCGGCCGGCGTCGAGGCTGACCCCGATGCGGACTCTGTTTCGGTCAGGATCCGGCCGAGCCCAAATAGCAAGCTGCCGCCGCTCGGCGCAGAATTTCATGGCGTGCATGGCCAAATGCACGATGATGCGGGCGGCGCGGTCGGGGTCGCAGAAGACTTCGGGCAGGATCGGGTCGGCCCTGAAGTCCATGCGCATGCGTCCGGCGACCGCCTTGTATTGCAGCGTGGTCCGGGCCTGTTCCATGATTTCGTTGACCGAGGTGAACGATCGCCGGACCGGGAGGCTTCCGGCCTCGAGCCGGCTCATGTCCACCAGGTCGTCCACCTGCACGGCCAAGTCCGACGCCCGGTCGATTACGATGGCCACATACTCCTTCTGCTCGTTTGCCAGCGACCCGAGCAGCCCATCGTAGAGTATCGAGGCGGACTCCCGGATCACCGACAGCGGCGATCGGAACTCCTCTGAAACCTGGTCCACGAAATCTTTGGCTAATTGATTGAGTTGCAGGAGATGGTGGTTTTGCGTTTCGAGGTGGGCTTGTGCCCGGCGGGCCTCGGTGCGACTACGGTCCAGCTCGACGGCAAGCCGCACACTCGACCGAAGCCGGTCAGCGCTCAATGTCTCCATCGAAAAGGCGTCTGCCGCCCCGGCTTCAATCAGTTCCGCCGCGTTGTCGGCGTTGCCGTCGCACATTGCAAGAATCGGCGGCGCCTGGCCGCGCGGTGGGGCCGAAAACTTGTTTCTAAGTTCCCGGATTTCATCGACAACCGCCGAATCGGACTCATTCGGCAACATCACTATGCAATTAGGGCGCCTGGCGTCGGATTGCGTCGCCGCATCGAGGGATTCCGATTCGGTGAGGACGGACATTGCCCAAGCAAGCCGCACCAATCGAGCCGCGCGCGAGCGCTGCACGGGTGAGGCCCCCAGAATCAGAATGTGCAGTTTCTCGGTCAAATTTTGGCTCACGGCGCTCCGACAAAAACCCGCCCCGCAGCGACGCTGATGGTGTTGCGTCGTGCGCCGGGAGGCTTCGCTTTGAGAATCGTAGGATCAATGAATCCGGAAGCGCCCGTCCGCGCTTCGATGCGGGTCCAACCTGTGGACTGGTTGAAAAGGCCTCTTCCGCCCCAATTGTCGCATTTGGCGACGTTTGATGAGAAGCCGCTGGCGCGAAATTGGCTTTTTTCTAGACATTTGTCCTTAAGGCGCCGTTTTATCGGCCGGAAGGAAAGTGCCGGGGATGTCTGCCCCGCATTCGGGGCAAACACCGGAAATGTTTCCGGTCAGATTATAGGCGCATATGGCGCAGCATCCCCTCCTGCGGCGATGCCAGCTTCGCAGCGGGGCTCTTGCGACAACAATCGTGCCGACAAGCGGGACGAGCGTAAGGAACCAGAATGGAAGGATTAGGAACAAAAACCGGCGATCTAAACTTGCGCATGTTATCCAAGCAAATCCCACGAACTGTCTACTTGCTAATAGCCCAATGGAGTGGGCGTGAGCATTCTTTAATTTGCAGGTCGACAAATGATCGTCCACCCTATAACACTCGGGGCAGAAACTCATACGAATGTTTGCAACATCTCGGTAGAGGTAGAACCCCCATTGCGAATAGGAATCCTGGTAGCGCCATACAGGCTTCGCGCCGGTTCCTACGCGAGTGCCAACCCAGGCCCAAACCGAAATGGCCGTGGCGCCACCCATAATTATCAAGAACACGACTCTCCACATCTGCTTTTCTCCCGAGATTCAATGACCTCGCTGACGCAGCGCTCCGCCCGATCAACCGTACGGCTGTCCAATGACGGCCACAGGCAACGAAATGCCAGAACCCGGCGTCCCTTACGGTTGGTTCCCCCGCAAAGTTTTCGCTGCAATCGGCCTGAAAGTCTACGGGCATCGTCTGATATGATGCCGTTCTTGTGTCGGGTCGACTACGACAGCTCCGCATTCGGGACAAACGCCGGAAGCGTTTCCGGTCAGATTATAGGCGCATATGGCGCAGCATCCCCTCCTGCGGCGATGCCAGCTTCGCAGCGGGGCTCTTGCGACAACAATCGTGCCGACAAGCGGGACAAGCGTAAGGAACCAGAATGGAGTATTCAAAGACAATTCGCGGCGGTCAGCACTTTCGACTCTTCTCCAAGCGAATCCCGCGAACTGCCAATTTGCAACCTCATTGAAGACGCAGACCTGAATTCTCTTCCATTCGCACGTCGGCGAATGGTCGACGGCTTTATAGCACTCCGGGCAGAATCGGAAGCGAATCTGAGCAACGTCCCGGCTTAGGATTAGTTGGCTGCGCGAATAACCCAAATAGTCACGCCAAACAAACTTTCCGCCGGTATCAACGCGAGTGCCAACCCAGGTCCATGCCGAAATGGCCGTGGTGCCACCAAGAAGTATCAAGAGCACGACTCTCCACATCTGCTTTTCTCCCGAGATTCAATGACCTCGCTGACGCAGTGCTCCGGCCGATCAACCACACGGCTGTTCAATGACGGCCAACGGCAGGGGGATGCCCACACCCAGCGTTCTCCGCGGCGGCTCCTTTTCCCAGACGCCGGGGATCGCGGTGCCGCAATGGGGACAAACGCCGTTTTTCATCCGGTTGTCTTCGACCACAAATCCCCGGCGTTTGATCAGGATCCGCTCGCACGAGGGGCAGTGCGTGCTCTCGCGGCTGCCCACGCCCGGTGAAGCCGGGTTGATGCGGGCCTTGCCCGCGCCGGGAATGTTGCCCGGATAGACGTAGCGCAGCCCGGCCGCGCGGCCGATCTCGCAGGCTCGTAGCAGCGTCTCGACCGGTGTGCGGCCTGGCTCGGTCATCTTGTAGTCCGGATGAAAGGCGGTGACGTGCCAGGGCATCTCGCACGATACGCCGGCCAGAAACTCGGCAATCTGCCGCAGTTCGTCGCCGTCGTCGTTGAAGCCCGGCACCACCAGCGTGACGATCTCCGTCCAGAAGTCCATCTGCTTCAGCAGCTTGATGGTGTCCAGCACGTTTTGAAGAATGCCGCCAAGCTGGCGATAGCTCTTATCGTTGAAGGCCTTCAGATCGACCTTGTAGAGGTCCACCCACGGCC
>JBGTDB010000283.1:0-6490 GCA_041748515.1 Phycisphaerae bacterium | reverse complement strand
GCCCGGGCAAGGAACAGGAAGCAAAGACGCTCCAAGAAGAAAAAACTTGAAAACCATGGGCATTGAGGTAAAAGGAACCAATCAGCAGTGGCCGGTTTTAACCCGCCCCGCGCTGGCCGAATTCAACCTGCCCGGTGACAGAATCACATCCCATAATGGCCATCAAGAGTAAACAACCGAGTGCTCGCCTCATCGTTTGTCTCCGAATTCGGAATCTTAAGGGTTTATGCGGAGCCCATGCTAAAGCCGCCTCAATTCGTTCAACCTATGGCCAACATGCAATCCGTGGAATTGAACCAATTTAAAGTTCGTCCACAATAGCTGCGGCAATGCATAACTTTAGCCAAGGCCAGCGTTCACTGCCGACCTAGGTAGAATGATCGACTCTCGTGGTATGAAAATCAAGTGGCGCGCGGTTTCGGCGCATGAAATGTTCGATTGGACAGAATGTGCAGCGCTTCGAGCACTATAGCGGTTACGACCTCGGATGGGCCTGATCGTAAGCTGCTTTAAGCCGCGGAGCGCTCAGGTGCGTGTAAATCTGGGTAGTCGAGATAGACTGGTGGCCTAATAGCTCCTGAACGCTGCGAAGATCGGCACCATTATTCAGCATATGGGTGGCGAAGCTGTGCCGCAGGGTGTGCGGGCTAATGGACGGATCGAGCCCCGCCTCGGACAGGTATTTGTCCAGTTTGCGGCGTACGCTTCGGGTGCTCAGCCGCTGGCCGTGCTTGTTCACAAACAGGGCCGACTGATCGAAGCTGCCCGAGCGGGTATCGCTGCGTCGAAGCTGCATGTACTTCTGAATCGCGGCCAGCGCGGCCGTGCCCACCGGCGAAGTCCGCTGCTTCTTGCCCTTGCCGCGAACCCGAATCGCCTGACCTTCGAAATCGACGTCGGCGAGGTTCAAGTCCACCAGCTCGCTGACGCGAACGCCGGTGGAAAAGAGCAGCTCGAGCATGGCCCGATCGCGAGAACCGAGAAGCGTGTTGTCATCCGGCGCGGACAAGAGCTTGGTGATCTGCTCGAGTTCGAGGAACTTCGGCAGTCGTTTATCCTGCTTGGGCGTTCGGATGGTGGCCAGCGGATGGACTTTGACGTAACCGCGGCGCAAACAGAACTTGTAGAAGCTGCGCAGCGTGGCGAGCTTTCTGGCCACGGTGGATTTCGAATAGCTTTGCGTTCCCAGGAATGCGAGGAACGATTTGATTTGCTCGGTGTCGGCGTCTCGCAGCTTCTGCTGCACAGTCGGCTCGGCCAGGACTGCGATGGCCGACCCCGCCTGCGGAGATTCTCCGTTGACGGATTTGGTCCGCGATCCGTTCGGCGTGGTGAAGTTCTGCCGGCCGGCCGCGGAGGCCGTGTCGCCCTTGAGGAAGGCGGAGAACTGCGCCAAGTCCGCCGCGTAACACTTGGCCGTGTGCGGCGAGAAGTGGCGCTCGAACTTCAGATAATTCAGGAACTCGTCAATCAGCGTATTTGGTTTCATGGCGACGTTTCACATCCGCGAAACAAACCACGTCACCCGTACCATCGTCCTGAGGACAGGTGCAGCGACCACGACTTCCGCTCCGGCGGACTACGTGGTGATTTGATCGAGCTCCGTCTCCAATCTTCGACCCATTTGATAACTCAGCACGGCCGCATCGAACCAGTCAAAGGCACTTTTCGAATCCGCGGCCAGATCAGCAAACGCTTCGATCACTTCCGCTTCCTGCCCCTTCTGATATCGGAAGATGAAACGCTCTTCACCTTTAACCAGCGAAAGCTGGCGGATCAGTTCCATGGCGTATCACCCTCCCTGATGCGCCCGGCCAACATCGCCGCGACTGTCTCATGACCGCAAAACCGGATGAAGCCCTCCTGGCTCACCACGAACTTTCGCCAGCCATACGGGCTGTCGTCCGCCGACCGCGGTGCCGCATACATCTGCACCCGACGAAGGACGTCGGCGTGGCTCGCATCGTAAACCCGCTGATGCTCGGCCACGGTTCGAACTGTTCGCACCGGCCGCTCCACGACATCGGGAGATTCAATCTCCGGTTCATCGGCGTTTTGCGGCGACGGCTTTCGGTCTTCCTGCACGACGAACATTTGGGCCGAAATTCCGATTCTCGGCGGGTCGTACGGTGCGTATTCCGTTACCGCAAAAACCAGCAGGGCATCGGCGCCGAGCCAGTTGATCAGTTCCCCCGCGTGCGACGGCGATTCAACGCGCTCTTTTCCCTGGATCGCCAGAACTCCGAGCACTCGGCTGACCGGGATAACCCGAATGCCGTCGGCAAACGCAAGCTCGACGGCCATGAGGTCGGCAAACCGGTTGGGATCAAAATCCAGCGATCCGCTCAGGTTGATTGCCGGGGCAACCGCCACCACCGCCGGACCAATGGTACGATTCGGGATTTGAATCGAACCAATCGGCTTAGGCTGGGCGCACCCGGATGCCACAAGCCAGACCATTGAGGCGACGGCCAGTGTCAAGAAGGGCGGAAGCCCGTTCGAGGCACTGCATTTCGCCCTTGCTCGCTCCGACTGCTCAACCCCGGTTGGGCTTCGGAGCTGCAAACACCGCTTTGCCAACGCAAAAACTTGCTCGCCAGCTTTAAGACTCACGATTCATCGTCCATTTCCCGGAGCGCCTTGCGTCCGAAATGACCTTGCCAAACGTCCCGTAATTCACGCTTTCACTCCTGATTTGAATGACACGTTTGCGGCCTTGAGGTGGGGTTTTTGTCGGAAAACTCAATCAATTGCCTCGCATTGGACTTGAATCACGGAGAGTCCTGGCCTGCGCAAGGCCACTGAACTTGACGTCCTAAACTGGGCGTCCAAGAGTAACGCGGCATTCCGCGTTCAAACGCCCGGCAAATCTCCGACCGTGGGTCCAAGAATACCGTTAACCAAGCCAGACGACCCTGCAAACTATCGACTGGCGCTTTTGATGCACTGCATCGAATTAACGCGCAAAGCGATGCGGATGGAGGCCAAAATGGCGTCTTCTTAAAGAAACTGAACAATTGAGTTTCACTGGTTTTTCTGCGTTATCGGCACTTGAAGATTTCCAAAGAAAAATGGCCAAAAGGGTCGCTTTGCCTCTCGATCGCGCCTAAAGTAGCTCAGACGGTTAGACCACATCTCCCAAGCCGATCGGGGGCTTTGCTTTGAGGGAAAGGAGCAACCCCTACCGAGGATGCGTCGAGGCGATTTTTGCGCGGATGTTCTCTGCGCTTGGAACGCGAATGTTGTGACGTGGGGGTCTACACATGGGAGCCGGAAAAAAAAGGCGAGTATTTGAATGCGTATTGGTTGACGTCAATACGCAGCATGATTTCTGTGATCCGGCCGGGGCCTTCCCGGTGGCGAACAGCTCCGAGCTGATTCCTCAGCTTCGGACCATGATTGCATGGGCGAAGCGCAATCACGCTCCGCTCGTGTCCTCCCTTGAATCGCATCGCCCGATGGAGCTGAGCGACAGCGGCACGCCGATCCATTGCGTTGACGGATCCTGCGGCCAGCGCAAGCTTCATTTCACGTTGTTTCCCACCCGACAAAACATCGAAGTGGACAATACCTTCGCCATGCCCGCCGATGCGTTGCTCCGATGGCAACAGGTCATCTTCCGCAAGCGAAGTGACGATCTCTTGACGAACCCTAAAGCCGATCGATTGTTTACGCACCTTCCGGTGCGGGAGTACCTGGTCTTTGGAACCGGGTTGGAGGGCTCGGTCAAGGCAATTGCCCTTGGGCTTCTCACGCGCGGAAAGAATGTTTCGATCGTCACGGATGCTTGCGGATTCTGGAGCCGCGGCACGGCGGAATTGGCGCTGCGGCAACTGGCGGCCAAAGGCGCGAAACTGACCACTGTCGCGGACGTAAAGCGGCGAAAGCTGGAAAGACTCCACAGGTACCCGCTCCACATCCAAAACGGAAACGGAAATGGAAATGGAAACGGGAATGGAAACGGAAAGACGCCGTCCAACGGCTCAGCCCGGTCCTCCTCGGCGAACGGCAAGAACGGCCACCATTCATCCGGCACAACTCACCAAGTCCAACTTGGCTCCCCCGCGATCCCAGGTGATTCTGCTTCGCCAAACGAGCGATCACCGTCGCTGGGAGTCGATTTGGGATTCGACATCTGATCCATTCGACGTGACACCCGCCGGCGTTGTTTCGATCGGCCCTTCGCCTTACAATCCAACTTAGGGCCGGCGCAATGGCTCGCTTTTTGGCGCGCGGATCCGGGCGCATGAAGTAAGTCGACGCGGCCCCGGTTTATCAAGGGCCATGGAATTGCGCCCGTACGTGAATACGAAGTCGAGCGGCCCGGAAGTTTCCGAAGGTGGAACGCCCGGCGGCAAATGGTTGATTCATGGCCAAGAAGAAAAAACTTCCCAAACAACTGGCGATTCTCGATGAGGATCTTTGCACCGGCTGCGATGCCTGCGTGACGGTCTGTCCCGTTGATTGCATCGACAAAATCTCTGACCCCAAGCATCCGGGCTATGCCATGGGCATCTGCACCATCGACCTGCCGGTATGCATCGGCTGCAAACTCTGCGCCCAGGTTTGTCCGTGGGACGTCATCACCATGGTGCCCACCGATCAGGTTCTGCAAGAGCCCAAGCTGGCCGCACTGCTGAACGCTGAGTAGGTTCGGTCAGTCGATTGAAGCCACTTCTGCGATATTCTCCCGTCCGATTCCACGGCTTGATGGCTTCGTGCTATAATGGGAGCTCGTTGAGGCCGGAGAATATCTGAAACCAATGCCAACAATTCCTATGCAGGACAACGATCGTCTGGAAACGCAGGAGTGGATCGAATCTTTGCGCGGCGTGGCTCATAGCGCGGGACGGGAGCGAGCCCGATTTCTGCTGGGCAAGCTGATCGACTGGGGCACGCGCAACGACGTTGTCGCCCCATTCAGTGCCAAGACGCCTTATATCAACACGATCCCTTTTGACCGCCAGCCTGAGTATCCGGGCGACCGGGCCATCGAGCGGCGCATCAAGAGCCTGATTCGTTGGAACGCGATGGCCATGGTGGTACGGGCCAACCGGCGATCCCCTGGCATCGGCGGTCACATTTCGACGTTTGCTTCGGCGGCTTCGCTTCTCGAGGTTGGGTTTGAGCATTTTTTTCGGGGCAACACGGACGAGCAGGTCGGCGATCAGATTTACTTCCAGGGCCATGCCGCTCCGGGGATTTACGCGCGGGCGTACTTGCTGCGGCGATTGGACGAGTCGCACCTGGTGAATTTCCGCCGCGAGCTTCAGCCCGGCGGCGGATTGTCGTCGTATCCACATCCGTGGTTGATGCCTGATTTCTGGGAGTTTCCCACGGTTTCGATGGGCCTAGCTCCGTTGACAGCCATCTACCAGGCGAGGTTCAACCACTACCTGCGCGACCGGGGGTTGGCCGATACGTCGGGTTCGCACGTGTGGGCGTTCTGCGGCGACGGAGAAATGGACGAGCCGGAGTCGATGGGAGCGATCACGCTCGCCACTCGCGAAGAGCTCAACAACCTGATATTCGTGGTCAATTGCAATTTGCAGCGGCTGGACGGACCCGTGCGCGGCAACGGTAACATCATCCAGGAGTTGGAAGGCGCGTTTCGGGGGGCGGGCTGGAACGTTATCAAGGTCATTTGGGGCGGCGACTGGGATCCGCTGCTCACCGCCGATGCTGACGGCGTGCTCGTACAGCGAATGAACGAAACCATCGATGGCGAGTGGCAGAAATACACCGTTGAGTCGGGGGCCTATTCGCGAGAAAAATTCTTCGGCGTCGATCCGCGACTGGCCAAGCTGGTCGAGCATCTGTCCGACCAGGAAATCCGCAAACTGCGACTCGGCGGACACGATCCGGCGAAAGTGTACGCTGCCTTCAAGGCGGCTATCGACCACAAGATCGGCCCGACGGTAATCCTGGCCCGAACGATTAAGGGTTATGGACTTGGGGAAGCCGGTGAAGGACGAAACGTCACCCACCAGCAGAAGAAGCTCAACGATGAGGAACTCCGCCATTTCCGTGATCGGTTCGAGATTCCCATTCCCGACGATCAACTGGATGAGATGCCGTTTTATCGCCCGCCGGAAAAGAGCGACGAATATCAGTACATCCTCGATAAACGCCGGGCCCTCGGCGGCTTTGTTCCCAAGCGGCGGGTGCGGGCGGCGCCGATCACGCCGGCACAGGACGACATCTACGAGGAGTTTTTCACCGGGTCGGGCGATCGAGACATGGCCACGACCATGGCCATCGTGCGGCTGCTCTCGCGGCTGATGGACGACAAGGAGATCGGCAAACTCATCGTGCCGATTGTTCCCGACGAGGCCCGCACCTTTGGGATGGACGCGCTGTTCCGCAAGTACGGCATTTACGCCCACACCGGACAGCGCTACGAGCCAGTCGATTCACACCTGCTCCTATATTATCGCGAGAGCACGGACGGCCAGATTCTTGAGGAGGGTATCACCGAGGCCGGCTCGAT